>DASYUT010000339.1 GCA_036000965.1 Actinomycetes bacterium | reverse complement strand
GGTAGGTCTTGGCCACGACCACGTCCGGCCAGCTCGGATCGGCCGCGCCTTCCTCGTAGTCGAGCTGGTAGAGGATGGTGCAGCGGCTGCCCGGCTTGTAGCGCATCACCCTGGGGGTGCACGAGCGGATGCGCAGGTCCGCGTAGGCGGGGGTGGACCGGATGCTCGCCTCCAGCAGGGCGCGGGCCTGGTCGGGATCGGTCAGCCGGGGCAGCGCCGGCAGGCCCGGGTCGCCCTGCTCGGCCTCGAGCACCAGGCGGAGCTCGGGCAGGTGGGCGCGCCAGCCGTCGGTGCCGAGGGGCGGGCCGGCCGGCGGCCCGCCGGGCTCGGTCCCGGCCCGGTCCAGGTCAGGGATGTCGTCGCCCGGCGGCAGGAGCGTGCCCCGCACCCGTACGGCCTCGGGCGGGCCGCCGGCCGGCCCGTCGAGGGTCAGGTCGTAGATGGCGGTCCACGACCTTCCCTTGAGGCGCACGCGGTCCATCCGGCAGCCCAGCAACCGCCGCCTGCCGTCGCCCAGCTCGGGCACTGCCGACACGAGCGCGTCCGCGACCCGGTCGCCGTCGGTGACCGCGACCAGCCAGGGTGGGAGCTCGGCGAACCGTTCCAGGCCGTCGTCCACGGGCCCTCCTATCCTCTCGCGGCCAGCTCGGGCACGCGCTCGTCGAGCACGTCGACGACGTGCTCGAGCCGGCTGCGCTTCAGCTTCTGCCAGCTGTGGAACGCCAGGCGCAGCAGGCTCACCATCTCGTAGACCGCCGCGCGGTCCAGCAGCTCGGCCCGGTCCGCGCCTGCCGCCTCCGCGTAGGCGTCGAGGAAGCGGGCGCCGAGCTGACCGGCCAGGGACGCCCCGGGGCCCGGCCCGTCCGGGGTCCGGGCCTTGCGGGCGGCCACGGCCAGGTAGGCCAGGAACTGGCCAAGGTCCAGGGCGGGCTCGGCCTGGCAGACGGTATCGAAGTCGACCAGCCCGCTGCGGCGGCCGTCGAAGATGAGCTGGGTGTAGCTGAAGTCCCCGTGGGCGAAGCCGGGCGGCAGCGGGCCGGAGGCGGCGGCTCGCTCCTCGGCAAGGTCGAGCCAGGCGTCCAGCCGCTCCCCCAGCCTGGGGGAGACGCGGCGCACCAGGGAGAACCCGCTCCGCAGCCCGGCCGCCTCGTCGCCGAAGGTCCGGGCCCGGCCGAGCCCGATCCGCGAGGTGTGGAGCGTGGCCGCGATGCGCGCGCAGGACTCCACCGATTCCTCCAGGGTGAGGCCGCCGGGCGTCCCCCGGCTGGTCCCGTCCTGGATGCGGGCCTTGAGCAGCTGCGCCACCCGAGGCACGCCCGGGATGGCCTCGAACAGGGCGAGCTGGAGATCGGGCAGGAACCCGTAGCAGCGGGGGACGCCGAACCTGTACCCGTCCTGTTCGGCCAGCAGGCGCCGGAGCGCGCCGGTCACCGGCTCGGCCAGGGCGCCCCGGCCGTCGCCGGCCACCTTGCCGTACACCAGCACCCGGCGCCGGCCACCGTCGCCGGCCGTCCGGGCGTCGACGTGGTAGCGGAGCACGCACCGGTGCTGCCGGCCGTAGTGGCCGAGCTCGACCTGGCAGTCCTCCACGGCCAGGCCGTCCTCGCCGGTGGCGGGCAGCGCCCCGCCGAGCACGCCGAGCATGCGCCGGCGGTCGGTGGCGTCGACCAGCGTGGGCAGCTCCCCGTCGACTGGGAAGACCTGGACCGCCATGCGCAGCGGCTCGACGATCCCGACTGGTGTGGTGAACGGGTCGAGCTCCTCGCGCCCGCGTACCGACTCCGCCAGGGGCGCCAGACGCTCCTCCACGTAGCGGGCGCAGGCCTCGCGGTCGGCGAAGAGGCGCCCGGTCACCAGGACGGCCGAGGGTGGGTCGCCCTCGAGGTCGAGGCGGTAGCGGACCACGCAGCAGTCGCCGAGATAGGTTGCCTGCCCGGGGGTGCTGCAGGCGATGGCCGGTCTGGGGTGCAGTACGGCCTCGAGGTGGCCGCGGATCGCGTCGCCGTCCAGGGCAGTCCTCAGGCCGGGCAGCTCGGCGTCGAGCAGCGGGCTGCGCAGCGGGTCCAGCCCGTCCCCGAGCGCCACCCGGGCCGCCGTGCTCATGGGCGGACCCGTGGCCCGGCCGGGTGGCGCCGCTCGACGACGCCAAGGACGTTCTCCAGGCGGGCCACCTTGAGCTGCCGCCAGCTGCGCAGGGCCATGCGCACGAGGCTGACGGTCTCGTACGCGCGCACCCGCCGGCGCAGGGCCTCGAAGTCCTCGGTGCCGGCGGCTTTCGCGTAGACCCGCAGGAACGCCTCGGCCAGCTCCTCGCCGAGCTCGTCCGGCGCCTGGCTCGCCTGTACCCGTTGCGCCTTGCTCACCAGCACGCGCAGGTAGGCGACGAACTGGCCGAGGTCGAGGGCGGGCTCGGCCTGGCAGACCGTGTCGAAGTCGATCAGCCCGGTCACCGGCCCACCGAACATCACCTGGGAGGGAGTGTAGTCGCCGTGGCCGAAGCAGAGGAGCAGGGCCTCGGCCTCGGCGGCCGCCTCCTCGGCGCGGTCCAGGTGCTCGCGGAGCATCGTGCCGAGGGGCGGGCAGAACCGGTCGAACGCCGCCATGTCGCGCCGGAGGGTGGCCAGCTCGCTCTCCAGGGTCCGTGCCTCGCCGAGCACGATGCCGCTGGAGTGCAGGTTGGCCGCGACGCGGCCACAGGCGTCCAGGGCGCGCTCGAGGGTCAGCCCGTCGGGGCCCTGCGCGTGCCCGCCAGCGACCCTGGCCCGGATCAGCGACGCCGTCTGGGGCGAGCCCGGGATGGCCTCGAGCAGCGACAGGTGGAGGTCGGCCCGGCTCCCCTGGAAGCGGGGGACCGCGAAGCGGTACCCGCGGCCGTCGAGCACGTGGTCGCGGAGCGCGGCCACCACCGGACCGGTCAGCGCGCCGTGGCCGTCCCGGTGGACCTTGCCGTAGACCACCCGCCGGGTCGCCTGCTGGGTGCCGGTGTGCCGCCCGGTGAGCTCGTAGCGGAGCACGCAGCGGTCGCGGCGGGCGTACTGGACCAGCTTCACCTGGCAGCTCTCGATGGCCAGGTGCCCGGCCACCGCGTCGGGCAGCGTCTCGCCGAGGACCGTGATCATCCGCCGGGCGTCGGTCGCCTCGAGCAGCGTGGGGAGGTCGCCGTCGACCGGGTAGGCGTGCAGTGCGAGCCGGAGCGGCTCCACGACGGCCACCGGGCGGACGAACGGGGCCAGCTCCTCGCGCCCGGAGGCCCGCCGGGCGAGCGGCTCCAGCCGGTCGCGCAGGAACGCGTCGCTCTCCCCGCCGGGGAAGACCCGGCCCCCGACCAGATGCTCGGCCGTCCGCCCGCTGGCCGTGTCCCGCAGCTCGACCCGGTAGCGCAGCACGCAGCCCTCGCCCGGGACGTAGAGGGCCTTGCCGGGCGCGCAGCGCTCGACGACCCAGCCGCCGGCGAGCAGCTTCTGCAGCAACGGCGTCATGACTTCGGGGTCGAGCGCCTCCCCGAGCCGGGGCAGCTCGTGGCGGAACGACGGGCTGCGGAGCAGGTCGAGCATGGGCCCGGTCCAGGACGGCGTCGCCGCCTGGGTGGTGCCGTCGCCGGCCAGCCGGGGCGGCCCGCCCTGCCCAGGCCGCCCGTCCGGCGGGGCAGGCTCGCGCGGCGAGGCAGGCTCACGCGACCACGCAGGTCCGCGTGGCTGGGCAGATCCGCCCGGGGGGGCAAGTCCGCCCGGCGGGGCAAGTCCGCCCGACGGGGGCGGCTCCGGGCCTGGCCTGTTCACCGGCTCCTGGCGCGGGGGCAGCTGGATGGCCCTGCCTGCGAGCAGGCGGAAGGCCTCCGGGGTGGCCGGGAGCGGGAGCGCTTGCATCAGCGCCGTCTCGAACACCTTGCGGCTTACCGGCGGCGGCTCGCCGTCACCCTCCGGGTCCAGCGCCGGCATCTGCGGTGGCGCCGCGACTGCCGCGGGCACGGGCTCTGCCGCCCCGGCAGCACGGTCGACCGCGGCCTCGCCGAACTGCCTGGCGTAGAGGTCGGCGTAGAGTCCTCCCTGCTCGAGGAGCGCGCGGTGGGTGCCCTGCTGGGCGACGCGCCCGCCGGAGATCACCAGGATGCGGTCGGCGGAGCGGATCAGGTTGAGGTCGTGGGAGATGACCACGGTGGTCTTGCCCCGGAGCAAGGTCCTGAGGGCGTCGAGCACGAGCTGGGTCGACTCGGCGTCGAGTCCCGTGGTGGGCTCGTCGAGGACGAGGACCGGGGTGTCGCGGATGAAGGCGCGGGCGATGGCGATCCGCTGCCGCTGCCCGCCCGACAGGTTGGCCGCCCGCTCGTTGAGCTCGGTGTCGTAGCCCTCGGGAAGCTGCTGGATGAACTCGTGGGCGTTGGCCCGCTTGGCCGCGGCGACGACCTCCTCCCTGGTCGCGTCCGCCCGGCCGTAGCCGATGTTGTCGGCCACCGTGCCGCTGAACAGCACGGTCTCCTGCAGGACCATGCTGATCTGGGCCCGGAGCGACTCCAGGGTGTAGTCGCGCAGGTCGTGGCCGTCGAGCAGGACGTGGCCGGCGTGGGGGTCGTAGAGCCGGGGCACGAGCTGGGCCACGGTGCTCTTGCCGGCCCCGCTGTGGCCGACCAGCGCCAGCGTCTGGCCGGGAGCCGCGATGAAGCTCATGCGGTCGAGCGCGAGCCGCAGCGGGCCCGCGCCGTCGCCCGCCCCGGCTCCGGGCTCCGGGTCGGCCTGGTAGGCGAAACTCACGTCGCGGAACTCGAGGTGCCCGACGAAGCGGGGCGCCTCCACCGCGCCGGGCTCGTCGCGGACCGTCGGCTCACGGTCCAGGAGCTCGCCGATGCGCTCGACGCTCGCATAGATCTTGCCGATGGTGTTCCACTCTTTGATGATCCGCCGGGTCGGCTTGAACATGTTCTGGATGAGGTAGATGAACATGACCAGGAGCCCGACGGTGAGCGCCTTCCGGTCGAGCAGCCACAGCCCCAGCCAGACGATCGCCGCGACGCACAGCGCCTCGAGCACGCTGACCACCCAGCTGAACTTCGCCTCGAGCCCGGCGGCGTCCAGGGCCGCCCGCATCGCCGCCTTGCTCTGCGAGGCGAACCGCTTCTCCTCGTCGCCGCTGCGCCCGTAGATCTGGATGACCCCGATCGAGGTCAGCATCTCCTGGGCCGTCGAGGCCAGGTCGCCCTCGCGCGCCCGCTGGCGCTTGGCCGTCGCCTTGATCCGCTTGGCGAAATAGCTCGACACCAGCGACAGCAGCGGCACGATCGCCAGGGCCACCAGTGTGACCTGCCAGGACTTGTACAGCAGGAAGGCGAGGGTCCCGACCAGCACGAGGATGCTGCCGGCGATGTCGCTCACCGACTTGACGACGAACTCCTCGAGGGCGGTCACGTCGCTCGTCACCCTGGTGAGCACGTCCCCGGTCCGGCGTCGGTTGTGGAAGGCGAGCGACAGCTTCTGGAGATGGTTGTAGAGGGTGACCCGCAGGTTGTAGCCGAGCGTGCGCCCGCCTCTGGCCAGCTGGATCTCGGCCAGGGAGTCGGCCAGGCTGTTGACCGCGGCGATCGCCACGATGGCGGCGGTCAGCACGGCCACGGTGCCGTAGCGGCTGGGCGCGAACGACAGCAGCTTGCCCTTGCCGGTCAGGAAGTCGATCAGGTAGGCGATCGGGTACGACTCGAACACCGCCGCGCCCGCCTCGAAGGCGAGCAGGACGAAGGCGAGCACGTAGACGCGCCGCTGGCCAGCCGTGAACCGCCGGAGCAGGCGCGCGACACGCCGGGCGTCGCCCACGCCGCTCCCGGCCGCCGCCTTGGCTGCCTTGCGGGCTCGCCTGCCCTTCACGGTGTCAGCCTGCCCGCTCGCGGCCGCTGCCTTGGCTGCTTTGCGGGCTCGTCTGCCCTTCACGGCGCCGGCCTGCCCGCTCCCGGCCGCCTCCTTGCGGGCTTGCTTGGTCTTCATGGTGCCAGCCCCTCTGCGCCGGCCAGCCGCTGGCGGGCCGCGCCGGCGAGCGCCGCCGGCATGGGGGAGCGGGGGCTGCGGGCGAAGGCACGCAGCGCCTTGCGGAGCAGGGCGGCCGTCTCGTGCCAGGCCACCCGCTGGCGCAGCCCGGCGCCGGGCCCGCCCCGGGCCTCGTACTCGTCCACGAACGCCTCCCCGAGCTCGGCCAGCCAGCGGGAGCGGCGCGCCGACTCCGCCGACCCGCGCGCCTTCAGCTCCTGCCAGACCGCCAGCTGGGTGAGGCTGGCGGTGAAGTTGCCCACGTCCGAGGCGGGGTCGGCCATGCCGCAGTGGTCGAAGTCCAGCAGTGCCGCCGGCCCGTTCCCGACCAGGAACTGGCTCGGCTTGCAGTCACCGTGGACGAGGGTGGTCACCGTCGGGAGTCGCCCCTGGACGCTGGCGAGCTCGGCGCCCACCTGGCTGATCCGCGCCGTCAGCTGGGGGTCGACACCGGCCGCGCCGCCCGCCCGTTTGACCATCCGCCGCACGTCACCCCCTGCCGGCCGCGTTCGCCCAGTCGACAGCCCGGCGGTGTGGAGCGCGGCCAGCGCGCCGGCCGCGGTCAGCAGGCCCCGCACCCCCCGGGGTTCCGGGGACGTGGCTGCACCCTCGAGCGGTCCGATCAGACCGTCGAGCGGCATGCCGGTCACCGGCTCCTGCACGACCATCGGCACCTCCGGGAGGAAGGCGCTGGCCGCCGCTACCCGGAGCCGGCCAGCCCGCACGGGTTCCGCCTCGGCGAGCAGGCGCATCTCCTGCCAGACCGATGCCGCCTTGTTTGCATCGTGGTACACCTTTGCGAACAGTGTGCTTCGTATGATGTCCCCTCCAGAGGCGCGAATCCAGGTTTCGATACGCAGCGTGCAGCGGCGTAGGGGCCGGTAGCGGAGGGGCGTCGCGCGGCAGCGCACCACCCGGCCGGCGTCGCGGCAGGCCGGCAGGGCCGCCTCCAGGGCGTCCGCGAGCACCTCCGGGTCGAGCAGCGAGGCCAGGTTGGGCATGGCCGGGTCGTCGGGGAACACCCAGGCCCGCAGCCCGAGGGACGCGACCAGCAGCCCGGCCCGGGGCTCGTCCCCCGCGTCCCCGGCCGCGTCCTCTTCGGCCCGCGTGCCCACCACCATGCGGTCGCCAAGCTCGTACAGCACGGTGGAGGCGCCGCCGGCCTCGTACTTGGCGTCGAGGATGGCGACCGGAAGCGGCCCGGCCGGCCCGCCCAGGGCCGCCTGGAGGGCCGGCCCGGCCCGCCGCGGGTCCAGGGCCAGCTCCAGCCATCGCTCCAGCCCGCTCATCGGCGCTCCTCCCCGGCACCCGCCGCCCGGGGTGCGCCCGCCCGCCGCAGGCGCTCCTCCCCGGCACCCGCCGCCCGGGGTGCGCCCGCCCGCCTCACGTGGTCCTCCGGGGCTCGGCGTCGAACAGGGCGGCCAGCGCGTCCGCGCCGGCGCGGGCGTCGAAGCGCTCCACCACGGTGCGCCGGGCCGCCACGCCGAGCCGGCCGCGCAGGCGCTCGTCGCCGAGGAGGGCGGCGAGGTGGGCGGCGACGGCGCGGGTGTCGTGGGGGTCGGCGAGCAGGCCGTTGACCCCGTGCTCGACGATCTCGTCGATCCCGCCGACCGCGGTGGCCACCACAGGCAGCCCGCAGGCCATCGCCTCCATGACCACGTTGGGGATCCCGTCCCGGTCGCCGTCGGCGGTGACGAACGGGGTGAGCGCGAACACGTCGGCCCGCTGCAGCTCGGGCAGGAGCTGGCGGCGGGTGCGGGGGCCGGCGAGCGACACCGCGCCGGCCAGGCTCGGGGGGCGGCCGACCGCCGCGGCGAGGTCGTCGCGGAGCGGGCCGTCACCGTAGAGGGTGCAGTGGAACGTGTGGCCGCCGTCCCGCAGCAGCCGGCAGGCCTCCACCAGGTCGGGGAAGCCCTTCTTCTCCACCAGCCGGCCGATGGAGACGATCCGCGGCGGGCCCGGCTCCCGGCCCGCCCCGGCCGGCCGGGGCCGGAACGCATCCACGTCGACGCCGTGGTGGACGAGGCGGACGCGCCCCCGCAGGCGCTCGGGCAGCGCGCGCATGATGCGCTCGGCCCCGGCCCTGCTGCAGGTCACCGTGGCCGTGGCCGAGGCCACCCGCTGGGCCAGGGCGGCGTCCGGCACCTGGTGCAGGTCCCTGGCGTGGGCCGTGAAGCTCCAGGGGATGCCGGCCAGCCGGTGGGCGAGGAGGGCGACCAGGGCCGGGTCGTGGGCGAAGTGGGCGTGCAGGTGGGCGCTGGCGTCCGCGCGGCCACGCTCGCTGCGGAGCAGCCGGGCCAGGCGCACCGCGAAGGTGAGGCAGCGGGTGCGCGAGGCCGAGTGGTAGCCCCGGTCGGACTCGGGGTGGCGGACCACGAACCACGCCGCCCGCGCGTAGCGGCCCGGCGAGGCGAGGGCGACGCGCAGGTGGTCGGTGAGCGCCCCAGCCCCGTCGAGGTAGCTGACCGGCGCGCAGACCCGGGCCAGGTCGGGCTGGGCCAGGGGCTCGCGCGGGTCGGTCAGGGCGAACAGGCGGACCGGGAAGCCGAGCCGCTCCAGCGCGAGGACCTCGTCGAGCACGAAGGTCTGGGACAGGCGGGGCCAGCTCCGCACGAGGTAGGCGAGCCCGGGCCTGGCGTGCTCGCGCTCGCGGGTGGTGGCGGCGGTCAAGGCGGTCAGCCCTCGCTCGGCTCTGGGAGCCCGGAGCGGTAGGCCCGGGCCTGGTCGAGCATCACCCGGACCTGGTGGTGCCGCTCCTCGCCGTCAGGCCGCGGGCGCACCCCGCGGACCGTGCAGAGCTGCTTGGCGATCTTGAGGCAGGTGTAGGTGGCGAACCAGGAGAAGCGCTCGTCCCGCGCTGCCTGGCCGCCGTCGTAGGCACGCAGGAAGGAGCGTTCCAGGCCGGCGAAGCCGGCCGGGTCGCCCGAGGTGCGGACGCCCAGCAGTCGCAGGTGGGCGCAGAAGTGGGCCACGTCGTACATCGGGTCGCCGAGGCGCACCTCGTCGAAGTCGATCACCCGCAGCCCCCCGTCGATGATGACGTGCTTGTAGTGGAAGTCCTTGTGGATCGGGGTGTCGGTGCGGAACCGGGAGCGGGTGGCCGCCACGCGGAGGGCGCCGGCCAGGCGCGCCGCCCTGGCCGCCTCGTCCGGGTAGGCCTGGCCGACCAGGGCGGCCCAGGCCTCGACGTTCACCAGCTCGGTGCTGACGTGGAGGCGGCGGTCGAGCGGCAGCCGGGCGTCGTGCAGGGCACGCAGCCATGCCGCGGTCAGCTCGATCGCCCTCGCACCGCCGCCGCCGGACAGCACCTCGTCCAGGGGCTCGCCCTCGACGGGCATGTAGACCAGCATGGACAGCTCGGGGACGCAGCCGAGCGGGCGGGGCACGCCGAGCCCGTCGGTGCCGGCGAACACCTCGCCCCACAGGGCCTGCAGGACGCCCTCGACCCGCTGGGCCTGGACCAGCTGCGGGTACAGCTTGCCCAGGACGACCGTGCGGGCGTCGCCGATCCCGTCGACCTCGTAGCGGACCGTCCCCCGGTTGCCCTGCTTGTAGGCGAGCAGCTTGGCGTAGGTCACCGTGGGCCGCGACGCGGACTGGGCCAGCGGGGCCAGCAGCGGGCCGAGGTTGGCCGACATCCGGCCGACGTTGAGCGCCACCTGCAGGATCGGCAACCCGGTGGCGAGGAACTCGCCCGGGTGGTTGCCGACACTGGTCGAAGTCATCACCTGCGCGATGCCTGTCTCGCGCACCGGCGGACCCAGGGGCGGGGCCGCCGGTGGGAGATCGTCTGGCATCCAGCCCCACCTCCCCCTTCCGAGGGACACTTGGCGATACTAACATCCACGCACACGCCTCCCAGAGGACGGCGTGGCTGCTCAGGGTGGGTCCTGGGAAGGACGGTCATGGGCGATCTGGTCGGCCGGCGGCTTGGCCAGTATGAGCTTCGCGGGGTCATCCAGCGAGGCGGCATGTCCACGGTGTACAAGGCGTGGCAGCCGTCGCTGGACCGGTGGGTGGCGGTCAAGGTGCTCGCCCACCCGGGCGCCCCGGAGTTCCTGGCCCGGTTCAAGCGCGAGGCGCGCTCGATCGCCCAGCTCCAGCACCCCAACATCGTCCCGATCTACGACTACGGGGAGCAGGACGGGCAGCCGTACCTGGTGGTGCAGTACGTCGAGGACGGCCGCACCCTCTCCGACCTGCTCATCGCGCCGATCGAGCCGGTGCGGGCCATCGGGCTGGCCACCCACCTGCTCTCGGGACTCGGCTTCGCGCACGAGCGCGGCCTCGTCCACCGCGACGTCAAGCCCGGCAACGTCCTGATGCCCTCGCCGACCTGGCCGATGCTGGCCGACTTTGGCATCGCCAAGCTGCTGCTCGAGACCGACGGGGGCCAGCTGACCCAGCAGGGCCTGGTGGTCGGGACCGCCGCGTACATGGCGCCTGAGCAGGCGCACGGCCTGCCGGTGGACGCGCGCACCGACCTCTACGCGGTCGGGGTGGTGCTGTACGAGATGCTGACCGGCCGGGTGCCGTTCGACGCCGACTCGCCAGCGGCGGCGCTGATGCGGCAGGCTTACGAGCCTCCGCTCCCGCCGCGCAAGCTGAACCCCGACATGCCGGTGGAGCTCGAGCGGATCGTGCTCCGGGCGCTCGCCAAGCCGCCTGGGGACCGCTACGGGTCGGCGGCCGAGATGGTCGCGGCGCTGCAGGAGGCACTTGACGGGCTGCGGCCGCCGGCCCCGTCGGCGCAGGGCGACCCCCTGGCCGGCACGTACGCGGAGGGAGTGCGGGCGTTCTCCGGCGAGCACTGGGACGAGGCCGTCGAGCGCCTCAGCGGGCTGGCCGCCTACGATCCCGGCTACGAGGACGTCGAGGTCCTGCTGGACGCGGCGATCGAGGCACGGGACCGGGAGCGGTCCGGGGAGCGGACCGGCCCCTCGATGCCCGCTCCGCCCGCGCACGCGCCACCCGAGGACATCCCGGCAGCCCCGGCCGGGGAGGCGCCGGCAGCCCCCGCGCGGGAGGCGCCGGCCGGGGAGGCGCCGCCAGGCCCGGCGGGGGAGGCGCCGGCCGGTCCGGCGGGGGAGGCGCCGCCAGGCCCGGCGGGGGAGGCGCCGGGGTCCCCGCCGCCTGGAGCACCGCCGGCCGGAGCGGCAGACGCTGGTCCTGATGCCCCCCCACCCGCCGAAGCCGCCGCGCCGGCTCCCGGCACGGCGGCGCCGTCCGCGGGGCGGGCCCGGGCCCGCTGGGGGTGGCTCGCCGTGGTGGTCGGGCTGGCCGCGTTCGCGCTCGCCGGGCCGGTGGTGATCGCCGCGCGCCAGCTCGACCCGGTCCGCTCCGGTGCCGGCGCGGAGGCGACCGTGCGCATGTCCGAGCTCACCTTCCGTCCGGCAAGGCTCACGGTACGCAAGGGCGCCACGGTCGTGTTCACCAACGACGACGTGGCCCCGCACACGGTCACCTCCGAGTCCGCCGGGTTCAACTCCGGCATCCTGGCGCCCGGCAGGGTCTTCAGCCTGGCAGCCTCCAGCGGCTTCGAGTACCGCTGCACCATCCACCCGAGCATGACGGCGCGCGTCGCCGTGTCGACCTGAGAGGTGGCAGCGACGTGACCAACTTGCTCGACGACCTCACCGGAGGGAACCTGCTGCTGGTGAAGGTGCTGCTCACCTCGGCCGTGTTCACCTCGGCCGGCCTCCAGGTCTTCCTGGCCGCCCGGTTCTACGAGGCGAGCACCGTCCCGCCGGTCTCCGCCGGCACGGCGGCCCGGGTGCACCGCGTGAACGGCCGGGCCGCCCTCGCCCTGGCCGTGCTGGTCGGGTTCACCTGCCTGGCCGGGCCGGCCGGGCCGGTGTCGCCCACCCGCGTGCTGCTGCACTCGGCGTTCGGCAGCCTGGTGTTCGCCCTTCTCGCGCTCAAGTACGCCGTGCTCAAGCTCGTGCGGGGCGCCGACCGGTTCCTGCCCGCCATCGGGACAGGGCTGTTCCTGTCGTTCGCCGCCGTCTGGGCGACGAGCGTGGCCGACTACATCGTGGCCAGGTAGAGACGTGGGAGCGACCCGGTTGCTCTCCCTGCTGGCGCTGGCGGGCGCGCTGCTCCCGGTACCCGCCGTGGCCCGGCCGGGCCCTCCGGCCGTGACCGCGGCGCAGCCGAGGGCGTCCGCGGACGCCAAGATCGTGGACTTCGGCTTCGAGCCGGGTAAGCTCACCGTCGACGTGGGCACCACGGTCAAGTGGACCAACACCGGCGCCCGGCCGCACACTGCCACCGACCGGGGCGGCACCTTCGACACCAGGCCCATCGCTCCCAACGGGACGGCCTCGGTTGTATTCAGCACTCCCGGTGTCTACTCCTACTTCTGTCGGATCAACCCCAAGAAGATGAACGGGGTGGTGGTGGTGAGGCAGGGCGAGACGCGGGCCAGGGCGCTGCGGGTGCAGGCGCTCGACCCCAGCTTCGTCGGCGGCAGCGCCTTCAAGTTCGACCCGGCCTCGCTCACGGTGCCCACCGGCTCCACCATCTTGTTCGCCAACGTCGGCGGCAGGCCCCACACGCTCACCGCCGACGACAAGTCGTTCGACACCGGCGTGGTCAGCCCGGGCGCCGAGGGCGGCCGGTTCGCCGGCCACAACGCCACCATCACCCTGACCAGGCCGGGCAGGTTCGGCTTCCACTGCGAGATCCACCCCGATCGGATGGAGGGCGTCTTCAGGGTCGTCGGCGCCGCGGCCGAGGGGCCGCCGGTCGAGTCGGCCGGCCCCAGGCAGGTGAGCGTCGGCGTCGGAGAGTTCGCCTTCGACCCCGACGACGTCTCGGCGGCGCCGGGCGCGGCCCTGACCTTCGCCAACCGCGGCAAGGTCGCTCACACGGCCACGTTCGACGACCTGCCGCTCGACACCAACGTGATCCAGCCGGGCGCGTCCGCCAAGCTCAGCGCGCCCACCAAGCCCGGGAGCTACAGCTACAGGTGCAACATCCACCCGGGGAAGATGCGGGCCGTGCTGGTGGTGCTGGGCCCGGGCGTGGCCGACCCCACCAGACGGTCGCAGGTGGCGTCCGCGGTCTCGGTGACCGACGGCGGGCCGGGTGCCGGCGTCTCCGCCTTCGGGGTCGCGACGGCGGTGGCCGCCGCCTTCCTCGGCGGCTTCGGGCTCTCCGCGCTTGCGCTGCGAGGGCGGCGCAGGCCGAGGGAAGGGTGATGATCCGCGCGACGGGCGGCGAGCGCCCTCGCGTGATGCTCTACTCCCAGGACGGCTTCGGCCTTGGCCACCTGCGGCGCACCAGCTCCATCGCCGCCGCCCTGGCCGAGGCCCGCCCCGACGCCGCGGTGCTGACGGTGGCCGACTCGCCGCTCGGCCAGTTCTTCGGGACCGTGCCCCAGCAGGACTACGTCAAGCTGCCCTCGATCGTGAAGCTGGCCCCGGGCGACTGGCGGCCGGTCGGCCTGCCCCTGCGCTTCGCCCAGGTCCACGCCATGCGGCGGGACCTGCTGCGCGCCACCGCGCTGAGCTTCCGGCCCCACCTCCTGCTCGTCGACCACATGCCGCACGGGGCCATGGGCGAGCTGCGCTCCACCCTCAAGGCGCTGCGCCGCTCCGACGTCGGCACCCGGATCGTCCTCGGCCTGCGCGACATCCTCGACGCGCCCGAGGTCGTCCGGCGGAGGTGGGCGCTGGAAGCCGCCTACGACGCCCTCGAGCGGTACTACGACCTGGTGCTCGTCTACGGCCGGCAGGAGGTGTTCGACCTGGCCGAGCAGTACGGCTTCCCGCCCACCGTGGCCGAGCGCCTGCGCTACACCGGCTACGTCTGCGCCCCCGGCCAGGGCGGGGACGCCGCCGCGGTCAGGGCCGAGCGGACCAGCGGGGCCGGCCCCGGCCACGCGCTGGTGGTGGCAATGGCCGGTGGCGGGGCCGACGGCTACCCGATGCTGCGCGCGGTGCTCGACGCGCTGCCGGCCGTGCGGGCCGAGCACGCCTGCGCCGCGGCGCTGGTGGCCGGTCCGTTCCTGCCCGAGCCGTTCCTGGGCGAGCTGCGCGAGCGGGCCGGCCCGCATGCCACGGTCCTCGAGTCCGTGCGCGACCCGCTGAGCTACATGCGGGCGGCCGACGTGGTCGCGTCGATGGCCGGGTACTCCACGACCGTGGAGGTCCTGCGCTCGGGCACCCCGGCCGTGGTCATCCCCCGGCCCGGACCCAGCGCCGAGCAGCGGACCCGGGCCGGCCTGTTCGCCGACCGCGGCTGGGTCCGGACGGTCGACCCCGCCCACCTGAGCGGCGAGTCGGTGGCCTCGGCCCTGCTCGACAGCCTCGGCCGGGGTGCCAGCGGCGCCGTCGCACCGCCCCCGGAGCGGCCGCCCGTGGACGGGCTGGGCGTGGCCGTCGGTCACCTGCTCGCGCTGCTGGACGGGGGCGCGGCAGCCCAGGCGCCCGGCCCGCTGCTGCCCGTCGCCGGCGTCTCGCCCACGACCTGACGGCATGCCGGCCGCCCTGGACTTCGACCCGGCCCTCCCGGCGCTGCCGGCCGCGGTCCGCCCCGCCGAGGCGGCAGCGCTGCTCGCGGCGCGCGGGCACGAGGTCGGCGAGCTGCGGCGGCAGGACGTCAAGTACCTGCCGCTGACCCGCTGCGTCACCAGCTGGGCGGTCACGCTGGGGGAGGCTGGCGGGAGGGCGGAGCGGACCGTGGCCGCGGTCGTGGTCACCCCCGAGGGCGCGAGCCTGCGCTTCCCGGACGAGGACGAGGGGCTCCCGGGTCTGGCCGAGGCGCTCGACGCCCGGCGGATGCTGGCCCGCCTGGCGGAGCGGATGCTCGCGCCGGGGGGGCAGGTGCTCGCGCCGGGGGAGCGCGTGCTCGGCTGCGCCGCCACACCGGTCCGCTACAAGTTCGGCGCCCGCTGCACGATCCGCTACGACCTCCGCACCCACGCCGGGGTGCGCACCCTGTACGGCAAGCTCGTCGCGGGCGGGTGGGGAGCGCGGCCCGGGATCCTGGCTGCGCTGCGGCGGGCCGCGAGCGCCGATCCGGCGATGCCGGAGATCCTCCCGGTCGTGGCCCACTGGCCCGACCTGCGCCTGCTCGTGCAGCCCGCGGCCGAGCAGGCCACCGAGCTCAACCAGCGAGCCTTCGACCCGGCCGTGCCCGCCGCAGCCCGCGACGGCTGGCTGGCTGCGGCCGGCTGCCACCTCGCCGCCCTGCACGCCTGCCGCCTGCCCGGCGTGGCGTTGCCGGCGGCCGGCGCCGACCTGGACGAGCTGCGCGCCTGTGCCGCGCCCATGGCCCAGGCCGCCCCGGAGCTCGCGCGCCGCTACGAGTCGGTGATCGGCCTGCTCGACCGGCGCGCCGGCGCCGAGCCGCCGGAGCCGGCGGTCACCAGCCACGGGGCCTTCCGCACCGACCAGCTCCTGATCGCCGGCCAGCGCCAGGTCATGATCGACCTGGACACCGCGTGCCGTTCCGAGCCCGCCCGCGACCTCGGCAACCTGCTCGCCTACCTCGACTGGAAGGCGATCCGCCGGCCGGCGCTCCTCCCCCTGGCCGAGCGGGCCGGGCGCGTGCTGCTCCACGCGTACGCCGACGCGCGCCCCGCGCCCGCCGAGTCCCGGCTGGCCCTGCAGCGTGCCACCTCCCTGGCCAAGATCGCCGGGCGGCGCTACCGCAGCCTCACGGTGGAGGAGTGGCCGCTCGTCCCCCGCCTCCTCGACGCCGCCACGGCCCTCGCCTCCTGACGTAGCCCGCAGCGCTCGTGGCCACCGCCCCCAGGATGGGACAATGCAGGAACGGTCGGTGACAGCGCCGACTCGACCCGAGCTGGCCCCGGCCGACTTCGTCGACTGGCTGGCCGGATGGGTGGGAGCATGATCGTCTGCAGAGAGTGCGGCCACGAGAACGGCAACAACGACACGTTCTGCCAGAACCCGGACTGCCACGCGTTCCTCGAGTGGGTGGGGGAGTCCACACCCACCGGGCTGGACCGGAAGGTCCTCCCCGCCGACGACCCCGGCGGTGCCGTGGCCGACGGCGACGACTCCACGCCCTTCTACGCCTCGGCCGAGGAGCACAAGGGCGACCAGGCGGTGGCCAAGTCGGACGACGCCCAGTCCGAGCGACCGGTCGCCAGGCCCGAGCAGCACCAGCCGGTCGCCGCGCCCACGCGGCCGGCGGCCCGCCCGCCGGTGGCGCCGAGGACGCCGGCCCCGCCCGCGGGCCAGCCCCCGGCCCCGCCCGCGGGCCAGCCCCCGGCCCAGGAGCCAGCCGGGCCCCAGCGCCAGGCCGCCGCCGAGCCCCAACGCCAGGCCGCCGCCGGGCCCCAGCGCCAGGTCGCGGCCGGGCAGGCGCGCCCGTCCGGCCCGGTCTTCAAGCCCGGCAACCTGGCCGCCATCAGCCGCCCCCCCGACCAGGGCGAGCGCGGGCGTACGCTGCGCCGGCTCGCGGTCGTGCTGGTGGTCTTCGTGGTGCTGGCCGCCGGCATGATCGCCGGCGCCCGCCTGCTGCGGCCGGACCGGGGGGGCGGGACCGCGGCCACCACCACCGGCTCCGGCAGGGCCAAGACGTTCGCGGAGGTCCGGGGGGTCGAGGTAAAGGCGAGCAGCGAGTCCGGCTCGCGCAAGGCAGCGCTGCTGGTGGACGGCAAGCCGGGCACCTACTGGTCGCGGCTCCCGACCGACCAGTTCGCCACGCTCAGCTTCTCGTTCGCCGAGCCGGTGCGGCTCGGCCGGATCGCGATCGCGGCGGGCGCGTCCGGCGGCGAGTTCAAGCTGCGGCACCGGCCCAAGACCGTCGAGCTCGCCTTCTCCGACGGCACCACCCTGACCAAGACCCTCGCCGACCAGCCAGAGTTCCAGAACATCGACTTCCCGCCCCGGCCGGTGGAGCGGGTCACGATAAAGATCACCGAGGTCTTCCGGGCACCCAGGACCGGCCAGAACTACAGGCGCACCAGCATCGCTGAGGTTCGCTTCTACGGCGCCACCTAGCCCGGTCAGCTGGAGATCGAGCTTCGTTGGTGCTATCGACGCTTCGTTTGGTACTACGGGCTCGCCGCCCAGTGACCTGGCCAGGTCGAGTCCCGCTTGCCGCGGTGTGCCGGCGCTGGAACGACCAGGTTATCGGCCCGCAAGCCCTAACG
>DASYUT010000338.1 GCA_036000965.1 Actinomycetes bacterium | reverse complement strand
CATCAGCGAGGTGGTCCAGCAGGCTGTCGGCGGGCTCCCCGACGATGGCGGGCAGGCCGAGGACCGGGTTGGGTGGCCCGGCACCCGGCGGAGCGGGACGGACGGTGACCACGCACCGATCGGTGCGTCCGGTGACCCGTTCCCACTTGGTCAGGGCGGCCAGCGTGTCGGGCGGGTCGATGTCGACCTCGACCGGGTCGCAGCGGCCGCTTGGGAAGCGCAGCCACACGGTGGCGCGGTTCGGGCCGCTCACAGCTCGTCTTCCAGGTGGGGGACGCTCACGTAGCCGAGGTCGGGATGCCAGTACAGCGGCCCGCCGGGGCCGTGGATGACGCCACCGCGCCAGGTGTGCCGGTCGGGGACGCCCAGCGGTTCGCTGACGGGGTCCAGCAGCATTCGCGCGCGGTGCTGGTCGGCGACCTCTCCGGGTCGGTGGGAGGATCCTCGGCGGGCTCCTCGTGGGCGGTGAGCAGCCAGGCGCCCTGCTCGTCGGTGTACAGGCCGGCCTCGCCGTCGGTGATCGGGAAGGAGAAGTCGGTGCCGTCGGGTTGCAGGAGCTGCACCATCCGATTGGGCTGCAGCCGGGCGCGCATCCGGGTGCCTGCCACCCGCAGGTGCATGCAGACCTCGCTGTAGGGCAGTTCGATGGTGAACTCCTCGGTGGGGCGGATCAGGCGCTTGGCCACATCAGTTCCTCCGCGGGTGCTGCTGGTCACGGGCGTGGTGTGGTCGGTGGTCGGTCGGCTGTGGGGTGGGGGTCCTACCTCCGCGGAGCCGAGGCCTTCAAGCCGCACCGCGGGTGCGCCGGGGTGCGGCGGGTGGCGCGTCGCGGCGGGCGGCCGAGTGTGGGGATGGGCTGTCAGGACCGGGGCCCGAGCGCGCCGAGCGTGGGTGCTGGATGAGGATCCAAGGACGCCGGGATGCCGGTTGGCGTGGCGAGCCGGCTGGTTCACCGCTCGTTCGGTCGCCGTTCGGGTCTGCGAGGCGTCGGCGGGATGCTGATCGTCCAGGTGCTCGGTGCCATTAGCCCGGCGGTCCGGGGGCCGTCCGGGCGCGGCGGGCTGGCCGGGGCTTGCCGATGCGGCAGGGGTGTGGTGCTGGACTGGCGCGTCGGCGCCGGTCGGGGCGGGCAGGGGGCTGGTGGCCTGGCGCTTTGGGCTGGCGCGCGCATCGCATGGCTGGCTGGTGGCGGGCTACCAGGCGTCGGCGTGGGCGAGCGCCGCCAGCGCGCGGCGTGGCCCAGTCCGGCCGAGCGGGAGCCACACCTGATGGGCTGGGCTGCCGAGTGTCTGGACGCCGGTGGCCACGGGCACCAGCGCGGGGGGCGGCAGGCGACGCAGGGCAGCCTCCCGCTCGGGGTCGGGCGCCCAGACCAGCACGGGGGTGGCGATGCGGCTGCCGAGCGCGAGGTCGTCGTAGCCGGCGAGCTTGCCGGCCAGCCGCTCGGGCGGGGTGTCGCCACCCGGGTCGTGCTCGAGGAAGAAGTCGACCTCGCCGGCGGGCTCGGCCCAGCGCCCGTAGGCGTCGGGCCGCACGATCGTGCCCCACCGCTCGGCGCAGCGGGCCGCCGGCCAGAAACACACCAGCTTGGCGTTGGGTCGCGTGCGGGTCGCCTGGGCGAGCGCGGCGAAGAAGCCGTTGATCCCGACCAGGTGGGTGAGCAGCCGGCCGCTGTGCGCGACCGCGAGCGCCTGGTCGCGCCGGTAGCCGAGGGCGGCGGGGTCGATGCCCTGCTCGGCCGCGAGCACCGCGGCGCCGGCCTGGCCGAGCACGTAGTGGTAGGGCGCGGACCCGGCGCCGACCTGGGTGAGGGGGCGGAAGCGGTCCACGACCTGCAGGCGGGCCAGCTCGACCAGCCGGTGGCCGAGGGTGACGGGGCTGGCGCCCAGCAGCGCCTCGCACTGCTCGGTGGTGAGGACCTGGTGTTCGGCGAGCAGGCGCGCCAACTCCCGGTCGCGGGTGGTGAGCCGGCCGGCCAGGTCGGCAAGCTGCTCGGCGCCATGCCTGCCGCCGTTGCCCTTACGGGCGCCCATCAGGCCTCCTTGCGGTGTCTTGTGCCGGTCGCGGGTGGGTTGGGGCGCTCAGGTGGTGGGTCAGGGCGTGGCGACCGGGATGGGGCCGGGCAGCCGGGGGTCGTCGACGCCGGTGAGCTCCCGGCGCAACCGCTCCTCACGCCGCCGCTGTTCAGTGCGCCCGAACCGGGCCCGCGCGGCGGCGCGGACCTGCTCGGCGCGGCCGGGGATGGCTGGTGGGGCCGCTCGGGTGCGGATGGTGCTGGCGGGCAGCTCGCTGCCGTCGGCGACCAGCCGCACGGCGGCCTGGTAGGCGCCCAGGTGCGCCAGGTCGTGGGCGGACAGGTGGGGGGTGACGTGACGTTCCAGCAGGCGGGCGTCCTCCGGCGAGCAGGTGAAGTACACCTTGGTGCGGGCGTTGGCCGACAGGGCGTGGTACAGCTCGGCGGGGAGCTGGCCGAGGTGCTGGTGGGCCAGGTGCAGCGCCAGCCCGTAGCCGCGCGCCTCCGGCAGCAGCTCCTCCAGCCGG
>DASYUT010000337.1 GCA_036000965.1 Actinomycetes bacterium | reverse complement strand
GCGGCTCTTGTGCTGCACATGGAGCGCCTACGCCGCGGCGCGTAGCCGGCCGGGCGTCAGCGTGCGTCCGGGGCGGCCAGGCCGGCCTGGAAGGCGACCACCACCAGCTGCGCGCGGTCGTGGGCGCCCAGCTTGCCCATCGCCCGGCTGACGTGGGTGCGGGCGGTCGCGGGGCTGATCACCAGCCGCTCGGCGATCTCCTCGTTGGCCAGCCCCTCGGCCACCAACACCACCACCTCACGCTCCCGCTCGGTGAGCGCGCGCAGGCCCGGGTGCGGCGCCGGCCGGCGCGCCCGCCTGGCCACGAACTCGTCGATCACCCGGCGGGTGACGGTAGGCGACAGCAGCGACGCGCCGTCGGCGACCACGCGTACGGCGCGCAGCAGTTCCGCCGGTTCGGTGTTCTTGAGCAGGAACCCGCTGGCGCCGTCCCGCAGCGCCTCGAAGACGTACTCGTCCAGCTCGAAGGTCGTCAGCACGATGACCCGGGTGGCTGCCAGCTCGGGGGCGGCCACGATCGCCCGCAGCGCGTGGAGTCCGTCGGTGCCCGGCATCCGCACGTCCAGCAGCACCACGTCCGGGCGGGTGCGCCGGACCAGCTCGACCGCGGCCCGCCCGTCGTCGGCCTCGCCGACCAGCGTGATGTCGTCCTCGGTCTCCAGCAGCACTCGCAGGGCCAGCCGGAGCAGCGCCTGGTCGTCGGCGATCACCACCCGGATCATCGGTGACTCGCCCCCAGGGGCAGGCGGGCACGCACCAGGAACCCGCCGTCGGCGGTGGGGCCGGCCTCCAGCGTCCCGCCGACCGCGGCGGCGCGTTCGCGCATCCCGGCGATGCCATGCCCGGCCGGCCGTGCGATGCCCGACGCCCGGCCGCTGCCGTCATCGGCGATCTCGAGCACCACCGCGCCGGGCTGGTAGCCGGCCCGCACGGTGGCGGTGGCGGGGCCGGCGTGGCGCACCACGTTGGTCAGCGACTCCTGCACGATCCGGTAGGCGGCCAGGTCCACCGCCACCGGCAGGCTGGCCCGCTCGCCGGTGACGACCACCTCCACCGGCAGGCCGCTCTCGGTCATGGCAGCCGCTAGCGCCTCGAGCTGGCCGAGCCCGGGCGCTGGCCGCCACGGCCCGTCCCCGTTGTCGGGCTTGCGGAACACCGCCAGCGTCCCCTGCAGTTCCTCCAGCGCGTCCTTGCTGGACCGCTTGATCGCCTCCAGCGCCACCTGGGCCTGTTCAGGGCGCCTGCCCGCCACGTGCAGGGCGACTGCGGCCTGCAGGTTGATCGCGGCCAGGCCGTGCCCGACCACGTCGTGGACCTCCCGGGCGATCCGTAGCCGCTCCTCGTCGGCGCGCCGCCGCGTCTCATCCTGTCGGGCGCGCCGTTCGGCCTCCCGGCCCAGCCGCACCACCGTGCCGATCGCCCACGCCGGCAGCAGCAGCCCCGACAGCACCGCCAGCAGCAACGGCGTCTCGACCAGCAGCCGCTCCGGGTCGATGACCACCATGTCGGCGATGACGACGGCCAGCAGGGTCACGCCGCAGGCGACCAGGGAGGGTGCCGCCGGCAACCTGATCGCGACCGAGTACATCGCCACGCTCATCGCCAGCAGGATCGGCCCATGCGGGTACTCCAGCACGAGGTAGACGACGCTCGCCCCGACCGTGACCGCCAGCACCCCAAGCGGCCGCCGCCGCCGCCCCACCAGCACCGCCGCCGCGACCCCCATCAGCACGTACGCCAGCCAGTCCAACGGACGGCGCGGCGGCACCTCCCCCTTGGCCGCCGGTCCCGACCCCAGCGCCATCACCGCCGCCGCGGCGACGGCCGGCAACGCGTCGGCCACCACGGCCCGGCCGACCCCACGCCAACGGGCGACATCCATGCCGACCACGATAGGACCCGCCAGGATCGCTGGAATCCGCCCACGAGTGTACTCGCTCCTACCACCCTCGACGTAGCCGCAGCGACCCTGGCGGCGTCATGCTGCCCCCCTACGAGCTCCAGAGGCCCGGCGCCACGCTTCTGATGCTGGGACCTCGCCGTTTCAGCTCAGCGCGGCATGGCGCCAGATCCAGCTTCGATCCTCCTCGGCCCACTGCCTGCCTCAGCGAGCTTTGCTGGTATCGAGGCTGCAATGTGCTGGCCTATGGGCTCAATCTCCTCGGTCGCCGTGTAGGCGCCAACCGCCGAGACTGAAGAGATCGCCGCGTCGTACCCGCTGACCCAGTACCGGGAGTCTATGGCTGGATGCGCCGTGCGAACACGCTGGCGGGGTCGCTATCGTGGGGCTGGGAGAACAGCGCGAGGAAGTCCTCGCCGGCGCTGGCCAGGCCCATGTAGTCGCCCAGGAAGAAGCCCTCCGGTCCGCCCGCGCCCACAAGCTGCGGCGCCTGCCGCAGATCGAAGGAGGCGTCGGTGAGCCGTACCTCGTCACCGAACCCCTCTGACGTCGTGCACGCCGCCGTGGCGGTCGGGTGGCAGGCCACCAGCCAGCGGTCGGTCAGCAGCGACGCGGCCGCGTCGTTGCGGCGGAAGTCGGAGTAGCTGACCGCGACCGTCCCGTCGGCGGCCACCTCCACCGAGGGGGTGAACGCCTGCTGGTCGCCGACCGGGAGGTCGGTCGGGGTGGCGTTGACCTTCGCCGGCTCCGTCCATGTCCGGCCGCCGTCGCCGGAGGAGGACAGCGCGATCGCGTCCGCCCGGCCGCCGTTGAGGCGGGCGTCCTGCCACACCAGGTACAGCCGGCCGCTCGTGGGATCGACGGCGATGTCGGTGAGGAGGTTGCCGCTGGCCACCGGGTCGCCGGTCTCGGGGTCGGTGGTGCCGACCGATTGGAGCCGGTTCACAATCGTCTCGCGCGACCAGTGCCGCCCCCTGTTGTTGGAGCGGAGCACCGCGACGCTGGACTGGACCTGCCCCTGTGCGCCCACGGCGATGAGGGTGAACCCGTTGACCAGCTCGCCGTCGGGTAGCACGACGATCTCGTTGCCGGTCGTCAGCTTGTTGGGGCCTGGGTCGAAGATCTGCCGCGCCCGCCGCCAGGTGGCGCCACCGTCGCTGCTCTGGGCGAAGAACGCCGGCCCTTGCACGCCCACCTTGCCCTTCGGCGCCGGGAAGTGGGTCCACACCCCATAGACCAGGTCCTTGTCGGTCGGGTCGGCCGTGATCGACTCGCCGTGGTCTTCGACCATCGGGTCGGTCTCGGCGATGAGCGGGACCGGGTCGCTCCAGGTCAACCCCCCGTCGGTGGACGTGCTTGCAAGGATCGCGCCCTGACCGGCGTCGCCGAACACCGACGCCGACAGGTACAGCGCACCACCCGGCCCGAACGACACCCACGGGTCGAAGGCGTAGTCGAACTGCCCGCCGGTGCACCGGGTCAGGCCGGGGAGCACCACCTGCCGCCAGGTGGCGCCGCCGTCCAGGCTCACCCCGGCGACCAGGCCGCGGAAGCGGTCCTGCATCCAGACGCCGACGACGTTGGCGGGGTTGGTCGGGTTGACCGCCACGTACGGCTCGACCTCCCCCTTGGGCAGCACCGGGTCCAGGTCGGCGGGCGGGCAGTCAGCGAACGGGCTCGGGCCCGACACCTGCACCAAGGGCCCGGCGGTGTCCAACGATCCTGCCGCCGCGCTGGGTCCAAGCGTAGCCAGCAGGCCCACGCAGGCAATGCCGAAAAGGATCCGCCGCATGCTTTCCCCTCCTCCGGTCAGAATTCCGAATCATCCTTGCGGCTGGGCGCTCAACCGTCGTCGGGCCGCGGGCGGCTCTTGCCCTACCCCCCGCGCGTAGCCGCTCTACCACGCGGCGCGTAGGGCTGGGCATGTCACAAGACGGACATCCGCTGTCTGCGCCATGCCGAGCGGCCGGCCGGCGGCAGATGTTCATGCGGCGACCGTAAGCCGCGCCTGCGGCGCCTGCCGCTAACCAATACGCCAGGGCGGCTCTGACTCGGCCGGGTGCTCCCGCTCAAGCGCCGAGCGGCCGGCGCGGAGGTGGAGTACACCATCCGGGAACGTCCCCGGCCGGTCGGCGTGCTCGGCCACGAGCATGCCCAGGATGTGCGGGGCCTGCTCGGCGAGCGTCTCGTCTTGGCGCGGCCAAAGCGGCCAGCCGCTCCATCTCCTCGGTCTAACCCCCTGGATCACCTGGACGAAGCCAGCCTGGTCCGACCCGGTGATCGTGCTGACGACCTTCGAGCTGGACGAGTACGTCTTCGAGGCGCTGCGGGACGGCGCCAGCGGGTTCCTGCTCAAGAACACCGAACCGGCGGAGCTGCTGCGCGCCGTACGCGTGGTCGCCGACGGCGCGTCGCTGCTGTCGCCTACCGTCACCCGCCGGGTGATCGGCGAGTTCGTGGCCAGGCGGGCGCGCCGGCCGGCGCCGCACCCGGGCGTGCGCGCGCTCACCGAGCGGGAGCGTGAGGTGGTGGTGTTG
>DASYUT010000336.1 GCA_036000965.1 Actinomycetes bacterium | reverse complement strand
AAGGGTGCACAGGGCGAGGTCGCCGTAGGCGGCGGCCAGGCCGGGGTAGCGCTCGGCCACAAACTGGCCGGCGCTGCGGTCACCTGCCGCCCAGGTCACGTCGAGCCGCGGGTGGCGGGCGAGCAGGCGGAGCACCTCCGCCCCCGCGTAGCCGGAGGCGCCCAGGATGCCGGCGGTCAGCGTCATGGTGCATGAGTATGCAGTCAACACTGCAAATATGCAACAGCGCCCAGCCACTCTGTCCTTTTCATCACCGCAGTAATCAAACGGGGTGACGCGGGGTGATGCTGTTTTCGCGTTTCCGCTGGTGAGCAGCCTGACAAGTCACACCGTTTGGCTGCCCCGCGTAGTAGCGACGTCTGGCGTGCACGGAGAATACACGTATGCACGTCTCCCGGCCGGGAAGAGGTGGCCTCCACCGGGTTCCCCAACCCAGCAGCGCCCGTGCCATGGTCAGGGCGGTTCGCACCCGGGTCGTGTCCGGTTCGCGTAGCTCCGGGCGCCGACCGCGCGGCCACCGGTACGGTGGCGGCATCGGCAACGGCGCCACCGCAAGCTCGCACGCTGCGGCGCGCGGCTCGACCATCAGGAGACGCTGCCGTCATGAACGACCGCACCACAACCGGCCACGCCGGCGAGCCCTTCACCTACGCCCAGGGGGTGCTCCACGTCGGCGGGCTGCCGCTCGACCGGGTGGTGGCCGGGACCGGCACCCCCGCCTACGTGTACGACCTGGACGCGGTGGCGACCGCGTTCCGCCGGATGGCCGACGCGTTCGCGCCCATCGGCGGGCGCGTGCTGTACTCGGTGAAGGCCAACGCCAACCTCGCCCTGCTGGGTCGTTTGATCGGGCTCGGGGCCGGCTTCGACGTGGTCAGTGGGGGCGAGCTGCTTCGCGTGCTCGAGGCGGGCGGCGAACCGGCCCGGGTGGTGTTCGCCGGGGTGGGCAAGACCCGCGCTGAGCTGGCCCTGGCCGTCGGGCACGGCGTCGTCATCCACGTCGAGTCGGCAGACGAGCTGGCGGCGCTGCAGGCAGTGGCGGTCGCCGCCGGACGGCGAGCCCGGTTCGCGGTCCGGGTCAACCCCGACGTCGAGGTCGACACCCACGTCATGATCCAGACCGGGCACGACGAGGCCAAGTTCGGCGTGTCCGTCGAGCTGGCCCACGAGCTGCTCGGGCGGACCGCCAAGGGCGAGTACCCGTCCCTGGACCCGGTCGGGACCCACGTCCACGTCGGCTCCCAGCTCCCCGACCCGGACGGCCTGGTCGAAGGAGCCCGGGTCGGACTGGACGTCATCGAGACGGGCCGGGCGGCCGGGCTTGGGCTCTCCTGGCTCGACGTGGGCGGCGGGCTGCCGGTCGACTACGCGGGCGGGGGCGGCTCACCCGGCCCCGAGGCGTTCGCGCGCGCGCTCGCCCCGGTGGTCGCCGGGCGTGACGTCCGGCTCGGCATCGAGCCCGGCCGGGCCCTGGTCGCCCAGGCCGGGGCGCTGGTCACCGCCGTGCTGTACCGCAAGCACCGCACGGCCGGCCGGATGCTGGTGGTCGACACCGGCATGCACCACCTGCTCCGCCCGGCCCTGTACGGCGCCAGCCACCGGTTCCTGCCGGTCCTGGCCGCGCCCACGGCCGGCCCGACCGAGGTGGTCGGCCCCGTGTGCGAGTCCACCGACGTGCTCGCCCCAGCTGTCGACCTGCCCGACCTCGAGCCAGGAGACCTGCTGGCGATCCTCGACGCCGGCGCCTACGGGATGACGATGGCGTCCAACTACAACAGCCACCCCCGCCCGCCCGAGATCGTCGTCGAGGGCGGCGTCGCCAGGGTCGCCCGCCGCCGCGAGACCTGGAAGGAGCAGCTCGCCTGGGAGCGGTGAAAGCCGAGGCCCCCTGGGGAGCCGCTTCGGGGAGCCGCTTCGGGGAGCCGCTTCCGCGAACCACCCGGAGCGACAAAGAACCATCCGGACAGCCAACCGGGAATCCTCTGCCTTCACGCAGAGGAAGGTGTCAACATCGACACAAGTGATTCCTCGGCCCGGAGGCTCCATGGCCGACGTCCTGCTCGACAACGTCTCGCGGGTGCACGACGACGGCACCGCCGCCGTCTCGCACCTGAACCTCTACGTGCGCGACGGCGAGCTGCTGGTGATCGTCGGCCCGTCCGGCTGTGGCAAGACCACCACGCTGCGCATGATCGCCGGCATCGAGCCGGTCACCGAGGGGACGATCCGGATCGGCGGGCAGGACATGCACGGCGTCCCGCCCCATCAGCGCGACGTCGGCATGGTCTTCGAGGGGAGCCGCCTCTACCCGCACATGACCGCGGGCGACAACCTCCGCTTCGGGCTCGACGTTCGTGGCCTGCCCAAGGAGGAGATCGACGAGCGGGTAGGGGCCGAGTCCCGCGTGCTGCGGCTCGGCCGCCTGCTGCACCGGCTCCCCAAGACGCTCTCGGCCGGGCAGCGGCAGCGGGTCGCCGTGGGCCGGGCCACGATCAGGCTCCCCCGGGTGTTCCTGCTCGACGAGCCGCTCACCCACATCGACGCCGCCGAGCGGATGCGGCTGCGCACCGAGCTGGTCCGGCTCCAGCGCGGCCTCGGCGTCACCACCATCTACGTCACCCACGACCAGGGCCAGGCCATGGCCGTCGGGGACCGGGTGGCCGTGATGCGGGCCGGCACGCTCGAGCAGGTCGACACGCCACGGGGCCTCTGGGCGCAGCCGGCCAGCGTCTTCGTGGCCGCCTTCCTGGGTGACCCGGCCATGCGCCTGGCGGCCGGGCGCCTCGAGGCCGGCGAGGGCGGAGTCTGGGTCGTGCTCGGCAGCCAGCGGCTGCGTTTCCAGGGCGTCCCGTCGGGGCGGCTCCGAGCGGCCGTCGGCCGCCCGGTGGTGGTCGGCTTCCGGGCCGAGCACCTCGCCGAGGTCCCGGCCGCGGGCAGCGGCGGCGACCCGACCGGCAGCGGCGGCGACCCGACCGGCGGCAGCGGCGACCCGACCACGGGCGGCGGCGACCCGACCGGCACGGCCCGGCTGCGCGCGACCGTCGAGCGCGTCGAGCACCTCGGGCACGCACTGCTCGCCTACTGCAGCATCGACGCGCCTGCCGCCGCCGGCGAGGGAGGCGGGAGCGCGCAGCTGGTGGCCTGGCTTCCCCGCGGCCGCCAGCCCGCCCCGGGGGCACCGGTCGAGCTCGCCGTGGACACGCGCCGCCTGTCGTTCTTCGACGCAACGTCCGGCAGCGCCCTCTGGCACGGCGAGTGACCACACGCCACACCGACGGGCTGG
>DASYUT010000335.1 GCA_036000965.1 Actinomycetes bacterium | reverse complement strand
CGGGACCGGGTGCGCGACGTCGCGCTGGCCGCAACGATCCGCGCGGCGGCCGCGCGCGGCGCCGGCACGCGCCCGCGCGCCCAGGACCTCCGGGAGAAGGTCCGCGAGGGCCGCGAGGGCAACCTGGTGCTGTTCGTGGTCGACGCGAGCGGGTCGATGGCCGCGCGGCGCCGCATGACCGCGGTGAAGGGCGCGGTCGCCAGCCTCCTGCTCGACGCCTACCAGCGCCGCGACCGCATCGGGCTGGTCACCTTCCGCGGCGGCGGGGCGCAGGTCGCGCTCCCGCCGACCGCGTCGGTCGAGCGGGCGGTCCGGCTGCTCGACGACCTGCCCACGGGCGGGCGCACCCCGATCGCCTCGGGGCTCGAGAAGGCGGCCGAGGTCCTGGCCGCCGAGCGGGTCCGGGACCCCCGCCGCCGGCCGCTGCTCGTACTGCTCACCGACGGGCGCAACACCACCGGCCCGGACCCGCTCGCGGCCGCCCGGGGGCTCGCGCACCGGGCGGTCGAGGGCGTCGTGGTCGACACCGAGCACGGCCCCGCCCGGCTCGGCCTGGCCGCGGGCATCGCCCGCGCCCTCCAGGCGCCCTGCCTGCGCCTCGAGGACCTCCAGGCCAACTCCCTGGCCGGCGTGGTCCGCACGATCACGGGGAGCGCCGCATGAGCACGGCGGGCGCATCCGGGATGGCGCGTGAGGAAGAGGGTGTGCCCATGAACATGGCGCGTGAACAGGAAGGTGCACCCATGAACGACGAGCAGCCCCGCCGGAGGAGCCCCCGCGAGCACCCGCTGCTGGTGGTCAACACCGGGTACGGCAAGGGCAAGTCCACGGCCGCGTTCGGCCTGCTGCTGCGAGCCTGGGCGCAGGGCTGGCCCATCGGGGTGTACCAGTTCGTCAAGTCCGGCAAGTGGCGGGTGGGCGAGCACGCCGCCGCCACGGCGCTGTCGGAGTCGGGCAGGGGCGGGCGCATCGACTGGTTCAAGATGGGCGACGGCTGGACCTGGACTTCCCGGGACCTGGAGGGGTCCGCTGGCCTCGCCCGCGAGGGCTGGGCCGAGGTCAAGCGCAGGATCGCCGACGAGACCTACCGCTTCCTGCTGCTCGACGAGTTCACCTACCCGATGTCGTTCGGCTGGGTCGACACCCATGAGGTGGTCGACGTGCTCACCAGCCGGCCCGGCTTCCAGCACGTGGTCGTCACCGGACGCGACGCGCCCCGGGAGCTGGTCGAGGCGGCCGACCTGGTGAGCGAGGTCGTCAAGGTCAAGCACCCGTTCGACACCGGCCGGCGCGGCCAGAAGGGGATCGAGTGGTGACCGGGTCGGTGCCGAGGGTCGTGGTGGCCGGGACGTCGTCGGGCGTCGGCAAGACCACGGTCGCCACCGGGCTGATGGCCGCCCTGGCCGCCCGCGGCCTGGCGGTGGCGGCGTTCAAGGTCGGCCCCGACTTCATCGACCCCTCCTACCACGCGCTGGCCACCGGTCGCCCCGCCCGCAACCTCGACGCCTTCCTGTCCGGCCCCGACCTGGTCGCGCCGCTGTTCGCCCACGGCGTGGCCGGCGCCGACGTCGCGGTCGTCGAGGGCGTGATGGGGCTGTTCGACGGCGCCTCGGGGCGCGGCGAGCTGGCCAGCACCGCCCAGGTCGCGAAGCTGCTCGACGCCCCCGTGCTGCTGGTGGTCGACGCCGGCGCCATGGCCCGCTCGGTCGCCGCCATGGTCCACGGCTACGCGACCTTCGACCCGGGCCTGCGCGTCGCCGGGGTCGTCTGCAACCGGGTCGGCTCCCCGAGGCACACCCAGCTCCTGCACGAGGCCCTGGAGCCGCTCGGCGTGCCGCTGCTCGGCACGCTGCCGCGCAGCGACGCGCTGCGCACGCCCTCCCGGCATCTCGGCCTGGTCCCGGTGGCCGAGCGCCCCGGCGACGCCCGCGAGGCGGTCAGGGGCCTGGGCGTCCGGGTCGCCGCCGCGCTCGACCTCGAGGCGGTGCTCGCGCTGGCCCGCTCGGCCCCGGCGGTGCCCGCCCTGCCCTGGGCGCCCCCGGAACTCGATCGCACCAGGGCGCCCGCCGCGACCCGGAGGCCCGCCGCCACCGGGGCGCCCGCCGCCACGGGGAGGCGCACCGCCACCGGGACTCCTGCCGCCGCCGGGAGGCCCACCGCCGCCGGGGCGCCCGCCGCCGGGAGGCCCGCCGCCGGGGCGCCCGCCGCTGCAGGACCGCCCCTGCGGGGCTCCCCGGGCCCGGCCGGGCCCGGGGGCCGGGCCCACCGGGTCGCGGTCGCGGGCGGGCCGGCGTTCAGCTTCGTCTACACCGAGAACCTGGAGCTGCTGGCCGCCGCCGGGGCCGAGCTGCTGCCGCTGGACCCGACCCGCGACGAGGCCCTGCCCGAGGGCACCCAGGCGCTGTACCTGGGCGGCGGGTTCCCCGAGGCGTACGCCGAGGCGCTGTCGGCCAACGCGCCCCTGCGGCGCGCGGTCGCCGGGTTCGGCGGGCCCGTGCTGGCCGAGTGCGGCGGCCTGCTCTACCTGTGCCGGGAGCTCGACGGCCTGCCGATGTGCGGCGTCCTCCCCGCCGGCGCGGCCATGACCGACCGCCTGGTCCTCGGCTACCGCGAGGCCGAGGCGGCCACCGGCTCCGCGCTCTGGGCCCGCGGGGAGCGGGCCCGCGGCCACGAGTTCCACTACTCCGCGGTCACCCCCGGCGCCGGCCCGGCGCCCGCCTGGCAGCTCGGCCGGCCCGAGGGGTTCGTGGCCGGCCGCGTCCACGCGAGCTACCTGCACACCCACTGGGCGGCCACACCGCAGGTGGCCCGCAGATTCCTGGAGGTGGCGGCATGACCCCGGCGGCCGCACCCGGAGCCTCGCGCGAGCGGGAGGGGCGCCACCCCCCGGCGGGCGTACCAGGAGTCAGGCCCGGGCGGCTTACCGGGGTCGGGGTCGGGCCGGGCGACCCGGAGCTGGTCACGGTCAAGGCCGTGCGGGTGCTGCGCGAGGCCGACGCGGTGTTCGTGCCGGTCTCGGCGGGCGGCGAGCCCGGCTACGCCGAGCAGATCGTCAAGGCCCACGTCGACCGTGCCGTGCAGCGGCTGGAGTTCGTCCTCGGCGACGACCCGTCCGGGCGCGAGGCGAGCTGGGCCGCTGCGGCGCGGGCGGTCGCCCGCGCCGTCGAGGGCGGCGCCTGGGTGGCGTTCGCCACCATCGGCGACCCGAACCTCTACTCGACCTTCACCTACCTCGCGCGCCGCCTGCCGCTGCCGGCCGCCGTCGACACGGTGCCCGGCATCACCGCGCTGCAGGACCTCGCGGCCCGCGCTGGCACGGTGCTCGCCGAAGGCGACCAGACCCTGGCCCTGCTGCCGTTCACCGCCGGCCCCGAGCGGCTGGCAGCGGCCCTCGACACGTTCGACACGGTCGTGACCTACAAGGGCGGGCGCCTCCTGCCCCAGCTCCGCAAGGTGCTCGCCGACGCCGGGCGCCTGGACCAGGCGGTGTTCGGCGCCCGCCTCGGGCTTGAGGGCGAGCAGCTCGGCCCGCTGCCCGACGGGCCGGCGCCCTACCTGTCCACGGTGATCGCATGGAGGCCGGCATGACCCCAGAGCCCCGGTCGAGCACCCACGGCGCGCGGGCGTCCGGCTCCGTGCCAGCTCAGCCTGCTGGAACGCGACGCCGATACTCGCCCGGGGCTCTGGGGAAGGTGTGGTTCGTCGGCGCCGGGCCGGGCGCGGCCGACCTGCTCACGCTGCGCGGCGCGCGCGTGATCGCCGCGGCCGACGTGGTGGTCTGGGCCGCGAGCCTGGTGCAGCCCGAGGTGGTGGCCGGAGCCGGGGGTGAGCGGCTCGACTCCTCGCACATGACCCTCGAGGAGGTCTGCGCGGTCTACGACCGCGCCGCGGCCAACGGCCTGCAGGTCGCCCGGGTCCACTCGGGCGACCCGTCGCTCTACGGCGCGATCGGCGAGCAGATCGCCTACTGCGACCGCCTCGGGCTCGGCTGGGAGATCGTGCCCGGCGTGTCGTCGCTGGCCGCGGCGGCCGCCGTCGCCGGCCGCGAGCTCACCGTCCCGGAGGTCGGGCAGTCGGTCATCATCACCCGCCTGCCGACGGCCACGCCGATGCCGCCCGGCGAGGAGGTGCGCGAGCTCGCCCGGCACGGCACCACCATGGCGCTGTTCCTGTCGGCCAAGCGCGGCCGGAGGCTCCAGGAAGAGCTGCTGGCCGGCGGCTACCCGCCCGACACCCCGTGCCTGGTCGCCTACCGGGTGACCTGGCCGGAGGAGCTGCTCGCGTGGTGCCGCCTCGACGAGCTCGCCCGCACCCTGCGCGAGGCCAGGCTGCACAAGCACACGCTGATCCTGGTCGGCCCCGCGCTCGCCGCCGAGGGCACCCGCAGCCACCTGTACGACCCCACCTTTGCCCATGAATTCCGAGCCGCTCACCCATGAATCCCGACCCGCTCACCCATGAGCTCCGACCCGCTCACCATGAGCTCCGACCCGCGCGAGCCTGACCTTCCCTCGCCATGAGCTCCGACCTGCGCGAGCCTGACCTTCCCCGCACGGCGAAGGTCCGCACCGGGCCGCTGCGCAGCGGCTGGACCACCGGCACCTGCTCGGCCGCGGCCGCCAAGGCCGCGGCCGTGCTGCTCGCCGGCTACCAGGCGCCCGCCGAGGTCGAGGTGGCCCTGCCGGGCGGCCAGCGCGTGCGCTTCCCGGTCGAGCGGGCCGAGGCAGGCGACGGCTGGGCCGAGGCGGTCGTGGTGAAGGACGCCGGCGACGACCCGGACGTGACCCACGGCGCCCACCTCACCGTGCGGCTGCAGCCCGCCGGCCAGCCCGGCGTGACCTGGCGCGCCGGCAAGGGCGTCGGCACGGTCACCAAGCCCGGCCTCGGCCTCGAGGTCGGCGGGCCGGCGATCAACCCAGTCCCCCGGGAGCAGATCAGCCGCGCCATCGGTGAGGTGCTCGACCTCGACACGGCCGGGGTCGTCTGCGAGATCTCCGTGCCCGGCGGCGAGCGCATGGCCCGCAAGACCACCAACCCGCGCCTGGGGATCGTCGGCGGCATCTCGATCCTCGGCACCACCGGCATCGTGCGGCCGTTCTCGACCGCGTCGTGGCAGGCGTCGGTGGTGCAGGCGGTCGACGTGGTCGCCGCCCAGGGGCTCGACGTGGTGGTGCTCTCGACCGGCGGGCGCACCGAGCGGGCCGCCATGCGCCTGCTGCCCGACCTGCCCGAGTGCTGCTTCGTCGAGGTGGGCGACTTCACCGGCGCCGCGCTCCGCCAGGCGGTCGCCGACGGGCTGCGCCGCTGCGTGTTCGTTGGCATGGCAGGCAAGCTGGCCAAGCTCGCCGCCGGGGTCATGATGACCCACTGGACCCGGTCGAAGGTGGACCTCGACGCGCTCGCGGAGGTGACCGCCGAGGCGGGCGCCCCCCCGGAGGCCGTCGCGGCGGTCCGCGGGGCCAACACCGCCCGCCACGCCTACGAGCTGTGGCGGGAGCACCGCGTGGACCGTGCGCCGGCCCTGCTCTGCGCCCGGGTGGCCGGCAACCTGGAGCGCTTCGCCGAGGGCAGGCTCCGCGCCGAGGTGGTCATGGTCGACTTCGACACCCTCGAACCGGTGGGGCGGGCCCCGTGACCACAACCCTCGAACCGGCGGGCTCTGTGACCACAACCCTCGAACCGGTGGGGTGGGCTCTGTGATCACCGTGGTGGGCCTGGGCGAGCAGCCGCTCGGCGAGCGGGCCGTGGCCGCGCTGGCCCAGGCCGAGCTGGTGGCCGGCGGGCGGCGGCACCTCGACGCCGTCGCCGGCCTGCTGCCCGCCCGGCGGCGGGAGGTCGAGCTGGCCGGCGCGCTCGGCCCGGCCCTGGACGCGCTCGCCGGCGACCCCGGCCCGGCGGTCGTGCTCGCCTCCGGGGACCCCGGGTTCTTCGGGATCGTCCGCGCCCTCGCCGGCCGGCTCGGCCCGGGCGCCCTGCGGGTGATCCCGGGGGTGTCCAGCGTCTCCTCGGCGTTCGCCAGGGCCGGGCTGCACTGGGACGACGCGGTGGTCGCCTCGGCGCACGGGCGCGACCCGGCCGCCGCGGTCAACCTCTGCCGCCGCTACCCGAAGGTCGCGGTGCTCACCAGTCCGGGCTTCGGGCCTGCCGCGCTCGCCCGGGCACTGCCCGGCGCCGGCCGTACCCTGGTGGTCGTCGAGGACGTGGGCCCGGACGAGCGGGTCACCGCCGCGGCGCCGGAGGTGATCGCCGGGCAGACCTTCACCGATCCCAACGTCGTGCTCTGCCTCGACGACGCCCACCCGGTCGGGGACAGGGGCCGGCAGTGGCCGCCCCGCCTCACCCCCGACCGGTGGGCGCTGCCCGAGGAGGGGTTCCTCCACCGCGACGGGATGATCACCAAGAGCGAGGTGCGGGCGGTCGCGCTCGCCTGGCTCGGACCAGGGCCCGGCGACCTGGTCTGGGACGTCGGCGCGGGCAGCGGCGCCGTGGCGGTCGAGGCGGCCAGGCTCGGCGCCGCGGTGGTGGCGGTCGACGCCGACCCCGCCCAGTGCGAGCGGGTGCGCGCCAACGCCGGCCGCCACCGGGTGCCGGTGGAGGTCGTGGAGGGGCGGGCCCCTGCGGTCCTGGAGGGGCTGCCCGACCCGGACGCGGTGTTCGTCGGCGGCGGCGGGACGCAGCTCGGCGACGTCGTGCGGGCGGCGGCCGGGCGGGCCGGCCGCGCCGTGGTCGTGGCGCTCGCCACCGTGGAGCGGGTCGGCCCGGTCCGCGAGCTGCTCGCCGCCGCCGGCCTCGAGGTCGAGGGCGTCCAGCTCGCGGCCGCGCGCCTTGCCCCGCTCGGCGCCGGCACCCGGCTCGCCGCTGCCAACCCGGTCTTCCTGCTGTGCGGGAGGCGCTGCCCATGATCTGCGTGGTCGCCGCCACCAGGGCGGGCCGGCGGCTCGCCGCCGACCTCGCCGCCCACCTCGACGGCAAGCTCGTCGAGCACGACGGCAAGCTCGGCGAGCACGACGGCGGGGCGGGGCGGGTCGACGCGCCGGTCGGTGACCCACAGCAGTGGCGCGACGGGCTCGGCCACCTCGACGACGGTGCCGGGCAGCGGCGCGGCCGGCTCGGCCACGGCCCGGCCCGCGCGGCGGTCGCCGCGGCCTGGGCCGAGGCCGACCAGCTCGTGCTGGTCATGGCCGCGGGTGCGGCGGTGCGGCTGGTCGCGCCGCTGCTGGCCGGCAAGCAGGCCGACCCGGGCGTGGTCTGCGTGGACGACGCCGGCCGGTTCGCCCTGCCCCTGCTCGGCGGGCACGAGCGCGGCGCCAACGCGCTCGCCGAGCGCATCGCCGCCCACCTCGGGGCCACGCCGGTGGTGACCACCGCGTCCGAGGCGCACGGCCTGGCCGGGCTGACCGACCTCGGCCTGCCCGTCGACCCCGAGGCCGCCGACCTGGCCGCGGTCGGTGGCGCGCTCGTCTCCGGCGACGCCGTGCACCTGTGCAACCGGCCCCGCTGGCCGCTCGGCCCGCTGCCCGGCACCGTCGTCGAGGTGGCCGAGCCCGTCGCGCCACTGCTGTGGGTCACCGACCGGCGCGTCGACCCGCCCCGCCCCGCCGTCGTGCTCCGCCCCCCCTCGCTGGTCCTGGGCGTCGGGGCCAGCCGTGGCGTGGCCGCCGCCGAGGTCGGCGCGCTGATCGACAGGGTCCTGGACGAAGCCGGCCTGGCCCACGGGTCGGTCCACTGCCTGGCCACCGTGGACGCCAAGGCCGGCGAGCCGGGGCTGGTCGAGGCCGCCGAACGCCTCGGGGTGCCGCTGGTGCCGCTGCCGGCCGGGCGGCTCGCGGCGGTCGCGGTGCCCAACCCGAGCCCGGTGGTGGCCGCCGCGGTCGGCACGCCCAGCGTGGCCGAGGCCGCCGCCCTCCACCTCGGCGGCGAGCTCGTGGTCCCCAAGCGCAAGAGCGCGATGGCCACGGTCGCGGTCGCGCGCCGGGCCCCTCGGGGCATGCTGCTGCTGGTCAGCCTCGGCCCGGGCGGGCCAGCGGCAGTCACCGACCAGGCCCGCCAGGCGCTCGCCCGGGCCGAGGTGGTCGTCGGGTACGGCCCCTACGTCGACCAGGCCAGGCCGCTGCTCCGGCGCGGCACGCGGTGCGAGCGCTACGAGCTCGGCGACGAGGTCCGCCGGGCCGAGCGTGCGGTCGGCCTGGCCCGCCAGGGACGGCGCGTTGCGCTGGTGTCGGGCGGCGACGTCGGCGTGTACGCGATGGCCTCGCCGGCCCTGGAGCGCTGCGGCGACGACCTCGACGTGGAGGTGGTCCCGGGCGTGACCGCGGCCAGCGCCGCCGCGGCCGTCCTGGGCTCGCCGCTGGGCCACGACCACTGCGCGATCTCGCTGTCGGACCTGCTCACCCCGTGGGAGGTCATCCGCCGCCGGATCAAGGCGGCCGCCGAGGGCGACCTCGTGATCGGCTTCTACAACCCGCGCAGCCGGCAGCGCGACTGGCAGCTCGCGGAGGCGCGCCTGCTGCTGCTCGAGCACCGCAGCCCCGGCACGCCGGTGGCGGTGGTGAGCGACGCCACCCGAACGGGCGAGCGGGTCGTGCGCACCACGCTGGCCGCCCTGGACCCGGGCGAGGCCGGCATGCACAGCCTGGTCGTGGTCGGCAGCTCGCAGACCCGCTGGATCGCCGGGCGCATGGTGACCCCGAGGGGCTACCGGTGAACCGCTGCTGGATCGCCGGGCGCATCGTGACCGGAGGGGGCCACCGGTGAACCGGTTCACGGTGACCGCTGACTGCGTCGGCTGCGGGCTGTGCCTGCGCACCTGCCCGGAGCGGGCGATCCGCGCCACCCGTGACGGGCTGGTCGTCCTGTCCAGCTGCACCGGCTGCGCGGAGTGCGCCGAGGTCTGCCCGGTCGACGCCTGCGTGGAGGTGCCCGCCTGATGCGGATCGCCCACCCGGTCGACGCGTGCGTGGAGGTGCCCGCCTGATGCGAATGGTCCACCCGGTCGAGCTGGAGTCCTACCGGCGGCTGCGGGCCGCGGTCGACCTGTCCGGGCTGCCGCCGCTGTCCCGGGCGGTCACCGAGCGGGTCATCCACGCCAGTGCCGACCTCGACTACGCCGGCGACCTCGTGCTCGACGAGGCGGCGCTGCGTGCGGGGCTCGCGGCGCTGCGCGCGGGCGCGCCGGTGGTGGTCGACACCCGCATGGTCGCCGCGGGCATCAGCGGGCTGGCGACCGTCTGTGGGCTCGACCACGCGCCCGCGGTCCAGTCGAGCGAGCCCAGGCGTGTCACCGGCGTCAGCGGGCACGACCAAGCGGCGGCGGGCGCGGGCGAGACCCGCAGCGCCGCCGGCATCCGCGCCGCGGCCAGGCAGGCCGGTCCCGGCGCGGTGTACGCGATCGGGTGCGCCCCCACCGCGCTGCAGGCGCTGCTCGGCCTGGACGCGGACCCGGCGCTGGTCATCGGGCTGCCGGTCGGGTTCGTCGGGGCGGTCGAGGCCAAGCAGGCCCTGCGGGCCAGCGGCCTGCCCGCCGCCTCCAACCGCGGGCCCAAGGGTGGCGCCGCCGTGGCCGCTGCCGCGCTGAACGCGCTGCGCTACTGGGAGGACCGGTGATGGTGCCGAAGTCTTCGGCGAGCCGGGCGTGGACGTCCAGGCTGAACGCGCCGCGCTTCTGGGAGGACCGGTGATGGGGGAGCCCGCGCTGCTCCTGGCCGGGCATGGCAGCGTCAGCCAGGCCGGGATCGCCGAGTACTTCGCGCTCGCCGACCGGGTGCGCGCGCTCGAGCCGGGGCTCGCGGTCGGCACCGGGTTCCTCGAGCTGGCCCCGCCGCCGCTGTCGGTCGCGGTCGGCGACCTCGTCGCCGCCGGGCACCGCGACGTCGTCGTCGTCCCGCTGGTGCTGGTCGGCGCGGGCCACGCCAAGGCCGACATCCCCGCGGTCGTGGCCGAGGCGCGCCGGGCGTTCCCGGAGGTCCGGCTCCGCTACGGGCGGGAGCTCGGCATCCACCCGGACCTGCTCGCCGTGGTCGTCGAGCGGCTGGACGCGACCGTCCCGGCCGACCTGCGTGGCGAGACCGCGGTGCTGCTGGTCGGGCGGGGCTCGTCGGACCCCGACGCCAACGCCGACATCCTCAAGGTCGCCCGGCTGCTGTGGGAGGGGCGGGAATGGCCGACCGTGGAGGCCTGCTTCGTGGGGATCACCGGCCCACGGGTCCCCGAGGGCCTGGAGCGCTGCCGGCGGCTCGGGCACCGGCGCATCGCGGTGGTGCCGTACTTCCTCTTCACCGGCGTGCTGGAGCGACGCATCCACGCCCAGGCCGCCGGGTTCGCCTCAGCCCACCCCGACGTCGCCGTCCAGGTCACCCGCTACCTCGGCCCCGACGACCGGGTGGCCGAGCTGGTGCTCGAGCGCTACCGCGAAGCGGTCCGGGGCGCGGTCCCGCGCAGCTGCGACACCTGCGCCTACCGCCTCGCCCACGCGCCCACCCACCAGCACCACCATGATCAGCACCACCACCATGGCTGAGCTGATCCTCGTGCTCGGCGGCACCCGCTCGGGCAAGAGCGCGGTGGCCGAGTCGCTGGTGGCCGGTGCCGACGGGGTGCGGAGCCCGGTCGTGTACGTGGCCACGGGCAGCGCAGGCGACGCCGAGATGGCCGAGCGCATCGCCGCGCACCGGGCCCGGCGCCCGCCGGGCTGGCGCACGGTCGAGACCCAGGACCCGGCCGCTGCGGTGCGCGCCGCCCCGCCCGGCAGCGCCGTGCTGGTCGATGCGCTCGGCCTGTGGCTCGCGGCACGCCTGGACGCTGAGCCTGGCGTGCTGCTCGCCGAGGTGGACGCGCTCGCCGCCGCCGCAGCGGCTCACCACGGGGGCCCGGTCGTGGTCGTCGCCGAGGAGGCCGGCCTCGGCGTGGTCCCCGCTGGTGCGGCCACCCGGCGCTGGCTGGACCTGCTCGGCGAGGCCAAGCAGCGCCTGGCCGCCGTTGCCGCGCGCACGCTGCTGGTCGTGGCCGGCCATCCGCTGACCGTGTCGCCCCCGACCCCGGCGGAGGCGGCGGGCGGGTACGCGCCCGGGGTGCACGGCGACCGGCTCGTGCCCGAGGGGGCGCTGGACTTCGCGGCCAACGTCCGCGGCCCCACGCCCGCCCACGTCCGCCAGGCGCTCGACCGGGCCCTGGACCTCGCCGCCGGCTACCCCGACGACGCCGCAGGCCGCGCCGCCGTCGCCGGCCGCCACCGCCGGCCGGCTGGTGAGGTGCTGGTCACGGCGGGAGCGACCGACGCGTTCCACGTGCTCGCGCGGGTGGTCGGGGCGCGGCTGGCCTGCATGGTCCATCCCGGCTTCAGCGAGCCCGAGACCGCCCTGCGCGCCGCCGGGGTGCCGGTGACCTATGCCTTCCGCGCGGCTGCCCAAGGCTGGCGCCTGGACCCCACGGCCGTGGACGACCGGGCCGACGTGGTGGTCGTCGGCAACCCGAACAACCCGACGGGCACGCTGGACGACGCTGAGCGGGTCGCTGCGCTCTGCCGTCCCGGGCGCGTCACCGTGGTCGACGAGGCGTTCATGGACTTCGTCGAGGACGAGCCTTCGTGGTCCCTGGCCGGCCGCAGGGACCTGCCCGGGCTCGTGGTCGTGCGCAGCGTGACCAAGCTGTGGGGGCTCGCAGGGGTGCGCGCGGGCTACCTGCTCGGACCGGCCGGCCTGGTCGCCCGCTGCGCGGCCGCCCGCCCGCCGTGGGCCACCAGCACGCTGGCGCTGGCCGCGGTCGAGGTCTGCGCCGGTGACGAGCGCCACCGCCGCCAGGTCGCGCGCGAAGTCGCCGCGGCCCGCGAGGCGCTCGCGGCCGGGCTGCGCGCGCTGCCCGGGGTGACCGTCCACCACGGCGCCGCGAACTTCCTGCTGGTCGGCGTGCCAGACGGGCCGGCAGTGCACGCGGGGCTGCTCGAACGGGGCGTCGCGGTGCGCCCGCCGACGTTCCCCGGCCTCGGTCCCGACCATCTCCGGGTCGCGGTCCGCGACGAGGAGGCCAACAGGCTGCTGGTCAAGACACTCGAGGAGGTGCTGGGAGGTTGAGCGGAAGAGTGCAGGAGGTGCTGGGAGGTTGAGCGGAAGAGAGCAGGAGGTGCTGGGAGGTTGACCGGGAGAGAGCAGGAGGTGCTGGGAGGTTGAGCGGGAGAGAGCAGGAGGTGGCCGCGCTGGCCGGCGCGGTCGAGCCCGTCGAGGGCCAGTGGGCCGACGAGGCCCGGCGTCGCCACGACGGGCTGGTCAAGCCACCGGGGAGCCTGGGCGCGGTGGAGCAGCTCGGCGTGCAGCTCGCGGCCATCGCCGGCCGCTGCCCGCCGCCGGTGCCCGCGGCACCGGCGGTGGTCGTGGCCGCGGCCGACCACGGCGTCCACGCCCAAGGGGTGACGCCCTGGCCGCAGGAGATCACCTCGGCCATGGTGGAGGTGTTCTGCCAGGGCCGGGCCGCGGTCAACGCGATCGCCGCGACCGTGGGCGCTCGCGTGGCCGTGCTCGACGTCGGGCTGGCCGGGGACCCGGTCAGGCACCCGCGGCTGCGCCGGGCCCGCGTCCGCGACGGCACCGCCGACCTGTCCCAAGGGCCCGCGATGACCCGGGAGGAGGCGGCTGCGGCCGTGCTGGCTGGCGCGGGCCTGGCCGAGGAGCTGGTCGGCAGCGGCGTCGACCTGCTGGTCACCGGCGACATGGGCATCGCCAACACCACCGCTGGGGCGTGCCTGGTCGCCGCGTTCACCGGCGCCGACCCGGCCCTGGTGACCGGCCCCGGCGCGGGGGCTGACGCCGCGATGCTCGCGCACAAGACCACGATCGTCGTCGGCGCCGTCGCTCGCCACAGCCCGGACCGGGCCGACCCACTCGGCACGCTGGCCGCGCTCGGCGGGCTCGAGCACGCCGCGCTCGCCGGCGTGATCCTCTCCGGCGCGTGCGACCGGGTCCCGGTCGTGCTCGACGGCGTGAACACGGCGGCCGCGGCGCTCGTGGCCACCGCGCTCTGCCCGGACGCGCTCGGCTACCTGGTCGCCGGCCACCTGTCCACCGAGCCGGGCGCCACGGTCGCGCTCGACCACCTCGGCCTGGTGCCGCTCCTCGACCTCGAGCTGCGCCTCGGTGAGGGCACCGGCGGCCTGCTCGCCGTCCCCATCGTCACCGCCGCCGCCCGCCTGCTCAACGACATGGCGGCAATCGCCGAGCTGGCGTAGCGCGGCGCCACAGCTCGTCGAGGTTCACCCGGACGGTCGCGGCGGCAGGCTTGCACACCCCTCGCGGCGGCAGGTTTCCAGACTCTCTGGTGGTCCGTCTCCGAGATCGTTTACCACGTTTGCAACCCGGCAAGGGCAAGAACGGCCTTGTGGCAAGGGCAGGAACGGGCTTGCTCAGTGGCTCCTAGAGACCGATAACCGGTTGCATTCTGGACACCACAGCGAAAACCAACCCCGCTAGGAGCGGAGGTGTGGTCCGGCCCGACTAGAATCGAGGGTATGAGCGTTCCGACCTCTCCGCGGCCGAAGCCGGAGTCGATCCCCGACCGTCCGGGCGTCTACCTGTTCCGTGATGCCGACGGGCGGGTCATCTACGTCGGCAAGGCCATCTCCCTGCGCAAGCGCACGCCCAGCTACTTCCAGGCCAGGTACAACCTGCACCCGCGCACGGCGGCGATGGTGGAGGCCTCGGCCACCCTGGAGTGGATGGTGGTCGGCAACGAGGTCGAGGCCCTCCAGCTCGAGTACAACCTGATCAAGCAGCACCGGCCCCGCTACAACGTCCGCTACCGGGACGACAAGTCCTATCCGTGGCTCGCGGTGACGGTGAGCGAGGAGATCCCCAGGCCGCGGGTGGAACGAGGGACCAAGCGGAAGGGCACCCGGTACTTCGGCCCCTACACCCACGCCTACGCGATCCGGGAGACCCTCGACCTCCTGCTCCGCACGTTCCCCATGCGCACCTGCTCCCAGGGCGTGTTCGAGCGGCACCGGCGCCTGGGCCGGCCCTGCATCCTCTACGACATCGGCAAGTGCTCCGGGCCCTGCGTCGGCCACGTCACCCCCGAGGAGCATCGCTCCATCGTGGAGGAGTTCATCGCGTTCATGGACGGCCATACCCGGCCGACCCTGCAGCGGATCGAGGCCGACATGCGGGCCGCCGCCGAGGCGCTCAACTTCGAGGCCGCCGCGCGCCTGCGCGACCAGCTCGCCAGCGTGCGCACGGCCCTGGAGCGCCAGCAGATGGTCTCGTCGCGGCCCGAGGACTTCGACATCGCCGCCTTCGCCGAGGACGACCTGGAAGCGGCCGTGCAGGTCTTCTTCGTCCGCCGGGGCCGGGTGGTGGGCCGCCGTGGGTTCGTGGTCGACAAGGTCGAGGCGCTCGACACGCCGGCGCTGGCCGCCACCTTCGTGCAGCAGCTCTACGGCGACCGGGCCGACGAGGTGCCCCGCGAGGTGTTCCTGCCCGTGCTGCCCGAGGGCGCCGACCCCCTGCGCGCCTGGCTCTCGGAGGCGCGGGGCGGCCCGGTCGACCTGCGGGTGCCCCAGCGGGGCGAGAAGCGCGCCCTGCTCGAGACGGTCGCCCAGAACGCCCGCGACGCGTTCGCGAGTCACAAGCTCAAGCGCGCGTCCGACTTCGACGCGCGCTCCCGCGGCCTGAAGGAGCTGCAGGAGCAGCTCGACCTGCCCACGGCGCCGCTCCGGATCGAGTGCTACGACATCTCCAACCTCCAGGGCAACCAGGTGGTCGGCTCCATGGTGGTGTTCGAGGACGGCCTGCCCCGCAAGTCCGAGTACCGCCGCTTCGAGCTCAAGTCGGTCGAGGGCCAGGACGACGTCGCCTCGCTCCACGAGGTGCTCACCAGGCGGCTGGCCCGCCTGGCGGCCGAGCGTGCCGAGCCCCCCGAAGGGCCGGAGGGGTCCGGGAACCTCCACGGGGGTGCCCCGGCCGGAGAGGCGGAGGGGTCCGGGGAACCCGAAGGGGGTGCCCCGGCGGACGGGGGTGTCCCGGCCCGGCGCAAGTTCGCCTACCCGCCCAACCTCATCGTGGTCGACGGCGGGAGGCCCCAGCTCTCGGCCGCGCTGGACGCGGTCGAGGCGGCCGGCCGGCCCGACCTGGCCGTGGTGTCGCTGGCCAAGCGGATGGAGGAGGTCTACCTGCCCGGCTCGCCCGACCCGGTGGTCATCCCGCGCACCAGCGAGGCGCTGTACCTGCTGCAGCGGGTGCGCGACGAGGCGCATCGGTTCGCCATCGCCTATCACCGCAACCTGCGCGGGAAGTCGATGACCCGCAGCGTGCTCGACGGCATCCCCGGGGTGGGGGAGTCCAGGCGCAAGCAGCTCGTCCGCCACTTCGGCTCGGCCCGCAAGGTCGCCCAGGCCAGCGTCGAGGAGCTCGAGCAGGTCCCCGGGCTCGGCCCCCAGCTCGCCCGGGCCGTCTGGCGCCACCTCCACGGCGGCGCCGCCCCCGGCCCGGCCGCCCCGGGCGCCGCCGCCGGCCCGGCCGCCCCGGGCACCGAGCGGCCCGCCTCGGCCACCCCGGGCACCGAGCGGCCCGCCTCGGTGCCCGACCCCCCGACCAGCCTGGGCGAGGACGCCGACGAGGACGTCACCTCACCGTCCGGAGCGGGGGCTCCCTCATGACCCAGCAGCTGCGCATCGAGGACCGGCCCAGGCCGGCCGCGTCGGTCGAGTTCGTGGTGATCACCGGGCTGTCGGGCGCCGGCCGGTCCGAGGCGGCCAAGGTGCTCGAAGACCTCGGCTACTTCGTGATCGACAACCTGCCCCCGTCGCTGATCGGCCGGGTCGCCGAGCTGGCCGTGGTCGGGCGCGACAACTCCCGGGTCGCGCTCGTGGTGGACGCCCGCGGCGGCGCCTTCGGCTCCGACGTGTCCGAGCTGTGCCGCGCCCTCGACCTGCTCCGCACCAAGAGCATCAGCCTGCGCGTGCTGTTCCTGGAGGCGTCCGACGAGGTGCTGGTGCGCCGCTTCGAGCACACCAGGCGGCGCCACCCGGTCGCGGGGGAGCGGGTGGTCGAGTCGATCGCGCGCGAGCGCACCCTGCTCCGCGACCTGCGGGCCTCCGCCGACCTGGTGATCGACACCAGCGACCTCAACGTGCACGAGCTGCGGGACAAGGTGCTGGCCGCGTTCGCCGACGAGGAGGCCGGCATGCTCGTGACCGTCTCCTCCTTCGGCTTCAAGTACGGCCTGCCCCTGGACGCCGACATGGTGGTCGACGTCCGCTTCCTGCCCAACCCGCACTGGGTGCCCGAGCTGCGCCCCAAGGTCGGCCAGCACCCGGAGGTGCGCGACTACGTCCTGGCCCAGGCCGAGACCAAGGTGTTCCTGGACCGCCTGCAGTCGCTCCTCGAGGTCGCCCTGCCCGGCTACGTCCGCGAGGGCAAGCAGTACCTGACCATCGCGGTCGGCTGCACCGGGGGCCGCCACCGCAGCGTGGTGCTCGCCGAGGAGCTGAGCGCCTGGCTCGCCCACCAGGGCTTCAAGATCCACGTCACCCACCGCGACATGGAGCGCGAATGACGCTGCGCGCCGGCCAGGAGCCCGCGCGCACGAGCACGGCGGGCGTACCGGGAGCCCTTCGTGGGAGCACGCCGGTCGTACCTCGAGCAGCCCTTCGTGGCAGGAGGGCGGGCGTACCTCGAGCCCTGTGCAGGAGGAGGGCGCGCCGATGAGGCGGGTGGTCGCGCTCGGTGGTGGCCACGGGCTGTCGGTCACCCTCACCGCCCTGCGCCTGCAGGGCGTCGAGCCGACCGCACTGGTGACCGTGGCCGACGACGGCGGGTCGTCGGGCCGGCTCCGCCGCGACCTCGGCGTGCTCCCGCCCGGGGACCTGCGCATGGCCATGCTCGCCCTCTCCGACCCGGACGCCGAGGTGCGCGGGCTGTTCGCCTACCGGTTCCGGGTCGGTGACCTGGCCGGCCACAACCTCGGCAACCTCGCGCTGGCCGCGCTCACCGAGCTCGAGGGGGGCTTCCTCGAGGCGCTGGCCACCGCGTCGCGCTGGCTCGGGGTGCGGGGCCGGGTCCTGCCCTCGACGCTGGTGCCGGTGCGGCTGCGCGGGCGGGTCGACGGCCGCCTGGTCTACTCGCAGGTGGCGATCACCACAACCCGGGGCCGGGTCGAGTCGGTGTGGCTCGAGCCCCGCGCGCCCGCCGCGCTGCCCGACGCGGTCGACGCGGTGCGCACGGCCGACCTGATCCTGCTCGGCCCCGGCTCGACCTACACCTCGGTGGTGCCCAACCTGCTGGTGCCCGAGATCGGGCGGGCGCTCGCCGACACCGCCGACCGGGTGGTGTACATCTGCAACCTGGAGCCGCAGCCGGCCGAGACGATCGGCTTCCCTCCCGAGGCCCACGTGGCCGCCCTCCTCGACCACTGCCCCGGCCTGCGCGTGCCCCGGGTCGTCTGCCAGCGCCCCGACGACCCGGAACGGGCCGAGCGGGAGTGCCGCGCCTTCGCCGCCCTCGGTTCGCAGGTCGTCCACGCCGACGTGGCCGCCGAGGACGCGCCGGGCCGGCACGACCCGGAGCGCCTGGCCGCCGCCCTCAAGAGCCTGGGGTAGCCGATGGCCCGCAGGTTCGCCGGGATCCAGTTCACCGTCCGGGTCAAGGAGGAGCTGGCCGCCCTCCGCCCGGCGGCGCCCGCCGAACGCCGGGCCCTGCTCGCCGCGCTGCTCCGCTTCGCCGCCACCCTCCACATCGGCGGCACCGTCGGCCCCCGGCTCACCCTGGTCCTGGCCACCGAGTCGGGCGGGGTGGCCCGGCTTGCGTTCTGGCTGCTGCACGCCGGGTACGAGGTGCGGCCCGACCTCCGGGTGCGCGGCCGCGGCGCCCTCGCCCCCCGCGCCCGCTACGAGGTCGTGCTCGACGAGCGGGTCGAGCGGGTCCTGGCACACGTGGGCATCCTCGACGGCCAGGGCCGGCTCGCCTACGGCATGCCCGGCGCCCTCGTCCGCGGCCGGGAGGCGGCCGCCTGCTTCGCCCGGGGCGCCTTCCTCGGCCGCGGCTCGATCACCGCGCCGACCAGGCAGCCGCACCTGGAGGTGGGCGCCCCCGAGGAGCGGGCCGCCCACGACCTGGCAGCCGTGCTCACCCGGCTCGGCCTGCCCGCCCGGGCCGGGGCCAGGGCCCGGCCCGGGCCCGGCGCGGGCGTGGACGAGGCGCACCGGGTCGTGGTCAAGGGCGGCGAGGCGATCGGGCGGGCCCTGGTCACCATGGGCGCCCGCGATGCCTACCTGACCTGGGAGGACGGCCGCATCCGGCGGGAGGTGCGCGGCGAGGCGGTGCGGCTCGCCAACGCCGACCAGGCCAACCTCCGCCGCAGCGTGGCCGCTGCCATGGCCCAGGCCGCCGCGGTGGAGGAGGTCGTGGCCCGGCTCGGCTGGGAGGCCCTGCCCGGGGAGCTGGCCGTGGTCGCCGCCCTACGCCTCGCCCACCCGCACGCGACCCTGAGCGAGCTCGGCGCCCTGCTCGACCCGCCCCGCTCCAAGGGCGCGGTCCTCGCCCGGCTGCGCCGCCTGGAGGCGCTGGCCGGGAAGGACCCAGAGCCGCGGGGGTAGCGGCCGTAGTCAGGCGGGGACCCCTTAGGGCCGGTTCGACGAAATCCGCCGAAACGCCGATCGCTGGCGTGGCGCCCGGCCGGTGGGGAAGAATGACTGCGTAGCCGCCCCGTTCCCGTGCCGAGGTGCGGGTTCGACCGACACCGGGAGGACGCACGATGACGATTCGCGTGGGCGTGAACGGCTTCGGCCGGATCGGCCGCAACTTCTTCCGCGCGGCCAGGCATGATCAGGACGTCCAGATCGTCGCGGTCAACGACCTGACCGACAACAAGACCCTTGCCCACCTGCTCAAGTACGACTCGACCTTCGGGCGCCTCGACGCCGAGGTGACCTACGACGAGACCTCCATCTCGGTCGACGGCAGGCAGATCAAGGCGTTCGCCGAGCGGGACCCGGCCAACCTGCGCTGGGGCGACCTCGGGGTCGACATCGTGATCGAGTCGACCGGGCGCTTCACCGACCGCGACTCGGCCGCGCTGCACCTGAAGGCGGGAGCGAAGAAGGTCATCATCTCAGCGCCCGCCAAGGGCGAGGACATCACCATCGTCATGGGGGTCAACCACCACAAGTACGACCCCCAGGCCCACGACATCATCTCCAACGCCTCGTGCACGACCAACTCGGTGGTGCCGATGGCCAAGGTCCTGCTCGACTCCTTCGGGATCGAGAAGGGCTACATGACGACCATCCACGCGTACACCAACGACCAGGTCATCCTGGACTTCCCGCACAAGGACCTGCGCCGGGCCCGCTCGGCGGCCCGCAACGTGATCCCGACCACCACCGGCGCGGCCAAGGCGACCAGCCTCGCGATCCCGGAGCTCAAGGGCAGGCTCGACGGGATCGCGATCCGGGTGCCGGTCGAGGACGGCTCCCTCACCGACCTGTCGGTCGTGCTCAGCCGCGAGACCACCAGGGAGGAAGTCAACGACGCCTTCCGCAAGGCGGCCGAGGGCGGGATGGCCGGGATCATCCGCTACACCGAGGACCCGATCGTCTCCTCCGACATCATCGGCGACGCCGCCTCCTGCATCTTCGACAGCCTGGCCACCATGGCCAACGGCAACATGGCGAAGGTGTTCGGCTGGTACGACAACGAGTGGGGCTACTCCAACCGCCTCGTCGACCTCGCCCGGCTGATCGGCAGCCGGCTCTAGTGTCCCGAGCGGCCCTGACCGCAGCTCGGCGCCCCGGCCCCGTGCCGGGGCGCCCCGTGTTCCAGGAGGAAGCGTGGAGCTCCGCACCGTCGACCAAGCCGACGTCCGAGGCAAGCGGGTCCTGGTCCGAAACGACTTCAACGTCCCCCTCGACGACGGCAAGGTCACCGACGACCTGCGGGTGCGCGCCGCCGTTCCCACCCTGAAGTGGCTCGTGGACCACGACGCCAAGGTCATCTCCTGCTCCCATCTGGGCCGGCCCAAGGGCAAGTGGGACGACAGGTACTCGCTCGCGCCGGTCGTGCCCGTGCTGGCCCACCACCTCGGCCGCGAGGTCGCCTTCGTCGACGACGTCGTCGGGGACGAGGCCCGCCGGGCCGCCCACGACCTCGTCGAGGGGCAGGTGCTGCTGCTTGAGAACCTGCGCTTCGAGCCGGGGGAGGAGGCCGCTGACCCCGCCTTCGCCGACCGGCTCGCCGCGCTCGGCGAGCTGTACGTCAACGACGCGTTCGGAGCCGCCCACCGCGCCCACGCGTCGGTCGTCGGGGTCGCCGAGCGCCTGCCCGCCTACGCCGGGTTCCTGCTCAACAAGGAGGTCGAGGTGCTGTCCAGGCTCCTCGAGGGGCCGGACAGGCCGTTCGTGGCCGTGCTCGGCGGCAGCAAGGTCTCCGACAAGCTCGCCGTGCTCGACAACCTCCTCGGCCGGGTCGACGCCCTGGTGATCGGCGGCGGCATGTGCTTCACGTTCATCGCCGCCCAGGGCGGCGAGGTGGGCGACTCGCTGTTCGAGCCCGACCAGGTCGACTCGTGCCGGGAGCTGCTGGCCCGGGCCGAGCGGGAAGGCAAGCGCGTGCTGCTCCCGACCGACGTTGTCGCGGCCGACGACTTCAGGGAGGACGCCAGCCACCGCACGGTCCCCGCCGGGGAGATCGAGAAGGGCTGGCGCGGCCTGGACATCGGGCCGGAGACCGCCCGCGCCTTCGCCGCCGCGGTACGCGAGGGCAGGACCGTGTTCTGGAACGGGCCCATGGGCGTGTTCGAATGGGAGCCGTTCGCGGCCGGCACGAAGGCGGTCGCCGAGGCGGTGGCCGCCTGCGACGGGTTCACCGTCGTCGGCGGGGGCGACTCGGCCGCTGCCCTGGCCAAGTTCGGCCTGGCCGACAAGGTCGACCACCTGTCCACCGGCGGCGGGGCGAGCCTCGAGATGCTCGAGGGCAAGACCCTGCCCGGCGTCGCCGTCATCCCGACCGCGTGAGGAGCCATGCCATGGCCCGCCGACCTGTGATCGCCGGCAACTGGAAGATGAACAAGAACCACCTGGAGGCGATCCAGCTCACCCAGAAGACGGCGTGGGCGCTCGACAAGGAGGACACCGAGGCGGTCGAGGTCGTCCTCTGCCCCGCCTTCGTCGCCCTGCGCAGCGTGCAGACCCTGATCGACGGGGACAAGCTGCCGCTCGGGTACGGCGCCCAGAACTGCCACTACGAGCCGTCGGGCCCCTACACCGGCGAGGTGTCGGCGCCGATGCTGGCCAAGCTCGGCTGCTCGTACGTGATCGTCGGCCACTCCGAGCGCCGCCAGTACTTCGCCGAGGACGACGAGCTGGTCAACCGCAAGGCCAAGGCGGTGCTGGCCGCCGGCATGCAGCCGATCGTCTGCGTGGGCGAGTCGCTCGAGCAGCGCGAGGCGGGCCAGACCGGCGAGGTCGTCGGCGGGCAGGTGCGCGGCTCCCTGGCCGGGCTCCCCCCCGAGCAGGTCGGCGGGCTGGTGGTCGCCTACGAGCCGGTCTGGGCGATCGGCACCGGGCGGGCGGCCACCGCCGACGACGCCCAGGAGACCATCGCGCTCGTCCGCGGCACCATCGCCGAGCTGGCCGGCAACACCGCGGCCGGCACCGTCCGGATCCAGTACGGCGGCAGCGTCAAGTCGTCCAACATCGAGGAGCTGATGGCCCAGCCTGACGTGGACGGCGCGCTGGTCGGCGGGGCCAGCCTCGACGCCGACGAGTTCGCCCAGATCGTCAAGGGCGCCGCCCGCCGCGCCCGCTGACCGCGCCACACGGTTCGGGCGGGAGTGTCCCGGCCTTTGGTTCAGGGCGGGAGTGCATCGCCCCCAAAGTGTCCGGGTGCCGTCCGCCGCCTCCGGGCCCATGACCCCGATCGAGGCCCGGAGTGCGTCGCCCGCGAGTGTCCGGGGTGCCGTGGTAGGCTTGCGCCGATGGCCCGTCGGTGATAACCAAGCCGGTCGAGGCCCATTCTTCTCTCCTCCGAAGGAATCACCCGATGATCCCGCTCCTGGTCGTCCTGCACGTCATCGCGTCCGTCACCCTCTGCTTGTTCATCCTGCTCCACGCCGGTCGAGGCGGCGGGCTGTCGGACATGTTCGGCGGCGGCATGGGCACCTCCCTCGGTGGCTCCACCGTGGTCGAGCGCAACCTCGACCGGCTCACGGTCGGCGCGGCCACGCTGTTCGGCCTGACCAGCGTGTTCCTTGCCCTCCTGCTGGCCCCGAAGTAGGCGCCGCCCGCCGCGCCCGGCCCCGGGGTCCCGCCGATGCGCCACCCGCGCCATCCGCTCCCGGGGCGTTGTTCGTGGGGCCGCCCGGGCACCGAACCCGGCGCGATGCGCCACCCGCCGCGCCGGCTCCCGGTCGGTTCGGCGTTGCTGGTCGTCGTGCTGGTGCAGGTGGTCGCGCTGGTGCTGGCCGCCTGCACCGGCGACCGGCCCGGGGGAGCGCCAGGGCCTGGTAGCGGGTCGCCGCCCGGGCCGACCGGCCCGCCACCCCGGCAGGGCGGCACCCTGGCGATCGCGCTGCTCGCACCCGACTCCCTGGACCCGGCCCGGGCCGGTCAGCCCGAGGAGCAGCTCCTCGCCGCCAACCTGTTCGACGGGCTCACCGCCGTCGACGGGCGGGGCGCCGTACAGGCCGCGGTCGCCGGCTCCTGGACCAGCGACCAGGCCCAGCGGCGCTGGACGTTCAAGCTCCGCCAGGGGTCCAGGTTCTCCGACGGCACCCCGGTGCAAGCCGCCGACTTCAAGTTCGCCTGGGAGCGGCTGGTCGGCCGGCGCACCGGCGTCCCCGCCACCCTCGGCGCGCTCCTCGCCCCGGTGAAAGGGTACCGGGCCCTGGCCGCCGGCCAGGCCCGCGACCTCGCCGGGGTCGCCGCCCCCGACCCCGCCACCCTCGTCGTCGACCTCGACGAGCCGTTCGCCGACTTCCCCGCGGTCGTCGCCAACCCCCGGCTGTCGCCCGTGCCCAGGGCGCTCGTCGCCCGCGACCCGGCCGGGTACGCGGCCCGCCCGGTCGGCAACGGCCCGTTCACCCTGGCCGGGCCGTGGACGGCCGGGCGGCCGCTCGAGCTGGTCCGCAACCCCGCGTACGCCGGCCGGGTCGCCTACCTCGACAAGGTCCGGGTCGACGCCGTGCCCGACCAGCAGACCGCATGGCTCGAGTTCCAGGACGGGCTGGTGTCGTTCGCGCCCGTGCCGCTCGACCAGCTCGCCGCGGCCGCGTCGGTGTACGGCCGCTCGCCCGACGGCCACACCCAGCCCGGGCTGCTGCTCGGGCCCGCGCTCACGACCTGGTCGGTCGGGTTCAACGTGCGCGCCAGGCCGTTCAACGACCCCCGCCGGCGGCAGGCGTTCTCGCTCGCCCTGGACCGCGAGCGGATCGCCGCCGCCTTCGCCGGCGCGCGGGCCGCCTCCGCCGCGATCGTGCCCGACGGCGTGCCAGGCGCCGGCCAGCCGGTCTGCGCGGCGTGCCGGTACAGCCAGGGGGACGCCCGGGCCATCATGGACCAGGTAGGCGCCGGCAACCCGCGGGTCACCCTCACCATCCCCGACGACCCGGTCGAACGCCGGGCCGCCCGGCTCGTCGCCGCCGACCTCGGCGCCGCCGGCGTGACCGTCAAGCTCGACCCGGTCCCGCCCGCCGGCTACCTCGCCGCCCTCCGCCGGCCCGGGGTGCAGGCCTTCACCCTGGGCTGGTCCGCCGACTACCCGCGCATGGACTCGTTCCTGTTCCCCCAGTTCGCCCGTGCGGGTCCCGGCAACCTGACCGGCTACGACGACCCGGCCACCGCCCGCCTGCTCGCCCAGGCCCGGTCCACCGCGGACGCGCATGCCCGCACCAAGCTCTACCAGCAGGCCGAGGACGCCGTCCTGGCCCAGCTCCCGGTCGCGCCGGTGCTCACCTACCGCCACGCCGTCGTGCTCGCCCCCGGCCTTCGCGGCTTCGACTACGCCCCTCAGGGCCTGGTCGACCTGGCCGAGGTCAGCCTCGCCAACTAGGTCGGATCGGACCCTGGTGCTCTGCTACAATCCCGCAGCGCCCGAGCACGGCGCCCACGTCGGAGTGGCGGAATAGGCAGACGCGCTAGGTTGAGGGCCTAGTGTCCGCAAGGACGTGGGGGTTCAAGTCCCCCCTCCGACACC
>DASYUT010000334.1 GCA_036000965.1 Actinomycetes bacterium | reverse complement strand
CCCGCGGGCGCCGAAGGCGCTGGCAAGCTCGGCCCGCTCGGCGCCGTCGTGGAAGGCGAGCGGCCAGGCCGCCTCGGCCAGGGTGGCCAGCGCGCCGGCTGGGGTGGGCGCACGGGCGAGCCCGACCGGCCGGCCGCTGCCGCCGTCGACCACCATCCACCCTCCGGCCGTGCCCATGCCGCCATTCTCGCTCCCCGAAGCCCATCACGTTCTTCCTCGTCCGCGTCATGCTCGACAGATGTGCCTGGCGTGCGTACCACCGGAACCGGGCGTCAATACGATCCGGTGCAGGAGGTCGTGAGCGGCGGCCACGGAGAACGCCGCCCGGCTCGGGCGGGCGGATTACCGGGGGCGCCACCGGCTTACCGGGGCGCCACCGTGGTAGCTCCGCCCAGTGCGGTACGCACGACCGTCGAGGAGGGAATGGCAGAGGAGGGAATGGCATGGGAAGCACGCACACCGTTACCGACGACATCGTCTACGACCTCGTCAGCATCGAGTACCACGCCCTACAGGGCGCCGAGACCTACGGCAGGTACCTGCAGGACGCCGCGGCCGCGGGGCACGAGGACGTCGCCCAGTTCATCCGCCAGGTCCGGGAGGAGGACGTCAGCCGGGCGGCTCGCTGCCACGACCTGCTCCTCCAGCTCACCAAGGACAGCGGCCCGAGCGTGGTCAGCCGGTAGCCGAGACGGCCGGCCTCACGGGCTGCCGCCCGCACGGACCTCGTCGAGCAGGCCGGCCGCCTCCACCACCGCACAGCGGTCCTCGGCCGGGCCGAGCCCCATCAGGTGCACGCCCCGGACCCCGTCGACCGCGAGCAGCTTGCCGACCAGCTCGACCGCGAGGGCGACGCCCTCAGCGCGCTCGTCGCGGGCGCCGGCCAGGCGCGCCACGGTGGCGTCGGGCACGACCACCCCGGGGACCTTGTCGCGCAGGAACTCGGCCCGCCGGGCCGAGTCGAGCACGAACACCCCGGCCAGGACGGCCACCCGGTCGAGCAGGCCGGCATCTCCGGCCAGGTCGATCCAGCGGGTGAACCGGACCGGGTCGCTCACGACCTGGGTCTGCACGAAGTCGGCGCCCGCGGCCACCTTGGCGGCGAGCACCGGCGGCCCGCCCGTGCCCGCCTGGCTCGCCTGGACCGCGGCCAGGTCGCGCTCGGGGTCTCCGGGGGCACCCAGGAACAGCGACGGCGGCTCGGCGACCCGCCCGCCCGACAGCAGCCGGCCCTCGCGGCGCATCCGGTCGGCCGCGGCGAGCAGGCCGGTGCCGTCGAGGTCGAAGACCGGCTTGGCGTCGGGATGGTCGCCCAGAGCGGGATCGTCGCCCCGCAGCAGCAAGACGTTGTGCAGCCCGAGCGCGGGCAGCCCGAGCAGGTCGGCCTGGAGCGCGATGCGGTTGCGATCCCTGCAGGTGAGCTGGACGACCGGCTCGACGCCGTCGGCGTGGACGACCACGGCGGCGGCGATCGGGCTCATGCGGACGATGGCGCGGTTGCCGTCGGTCAGGTTGACCGCGTCGACGAAGCCCCGCAGGGCGCGCGCCTCCGCCCGCAGCACGCCGGTGCCGGCGTGCCTGGGCGGGCTCAGCTCCGCAGTCACCACCCGGTGCCCGGCCCGCAGGCGCGCTTCGAGCCGGGTCGCGGTCGCGTCCACCTTCTCAGTCCTCCCGGAACAGGGGCCGTTGAGCCAGTTCACCACCGACCCGTCCATCTTGCTCCGGCCGGTGTGGCCGTGGCGCCTGGCCACGCCCGGGCGCTGCCGGTACGGTGAGGGCATGAGCCAGCAACCAGGCGGCACCCAGGCGGTGAGCTTCTACGCGGCGGTCGGTGGCGAGGCGACCTTCCGGCGTCTGGTCGCCCACTTCTACCAGGGCGTAGCCGCCGACCCGGTGCTTCGGGCCCTGTACCCCGGGGAGGACCTGGCCGACGCCGAGGAGCGGCTCCGCCTGTTCCTGATCCAGTACTGGGGCGGGCCCGCGACCTACAGCGAGCGCCGCGGCCACCCCGCGCTGCGCATGCGGCACGCCCCGTTCGCGATCGGCCCGGCCGAGCGCGACGCCTGGCTGCGGCACATGACCGCGGCGGTCGACACGCTCGCGCTCCCTCCGCACCTCGACGCCCCGCTGCGCGAGTACCTCACGATGGCCGCCCAGGCCCTCACCAACCGTCCGGGCTGAGCCGAGCACCCGGGCCGGGCCGAGCACCCGGGCCGGGCGACCGGGCCGGGCCGGGCGACCGGGGCCGGGCCGGCGAGCCGGGCGGAGCGCCCGGGATGGGCCGGTCGGCCGCGACGGCCTCCGGACCCGGTCAAGGACCCACGGCGCGCGTGTTCCCGGCTTCCTCGCGGCCCGGCGTGCTGGGACGCGGCGCCGACCCTTGACCGACGTTCGGGAGCACCTCCCGGCCGAGCAGGGCGACCATGTCGAGGTCGTCGTGGACGAGGTGGCGGAGCATGACCCGGCCGACGCCGGCCGCCTCCAGCTCGGTGAGGCGGGCGACGGCCTCGTCCACCGTGCCGATCACCCCTTCGCGGTCGACCTTGGCCACGTAGCCGGCCAGGTCGGTCTGGCCCACCCGCTCGGCGGCCTGGCGGGCGCGCTCGGCCACCTCGGCCCGGTCGGCCCCGACGATGCAGGTCGTCATCAGCGACAGCCGGGCCGACGCCGGGTCGCGCCCGGCCGCTTCGAACGCCGCCCGGAGCCGCTCGTGCCGGGCCCGGCAGTCCTCCACCGTGGCCCTGATCGTGTTGTACTCGTCGGCCCAGCGGGCCGCGAGCGCGAGCGAGCGCCGCCCGCCCTCACCGCCGACCAGCAGCGGCGGGTGGGGCCGCTGGACCGGCCGGGGGCGGGCGTCCACGCCCGACAGGCGGTAGCGGGCGCCCTGGTGGTCGAACGGCCCGGTCCAGATTCCGTGCACGACCTCGAGCTGCTCGGCGAGCAGGTCCACGCGCTCGGCCACGCCCGGCAGCGGAAAGCCGAACGCCCGGTGCTCCGGCTCGCTCCAGCCGGTGCCGAGCCCCAGCTCGACCCGGCCGCCGGAGACGTGGTCGGCGGTGACCACCAGCTTGGCGAGCACCGAGGGGTGGCGGAAGGTGACCGGCGACACCAGGGTGCCGAGCCGCAGGCGCTCGGTCCGCGCGGCCAGGGCCGCGATGGTCGCCCAGGCGTCGAGCGCGTCCCGCTCCGGCCGGCCCTGCACCGACAGGTAGTGGTCGGAGCGGAACAGCGCCTCGAACCCGTACCGCTCGCACGCCCCGGCCAGGGCGAGCCAGTCGTCCCAGGTGACGCCCTCCTGCCCTTCGATCATCAGGCAGACCCGCATGCCGCCTCCTCCATCACGCAGACCCGCATGCCGCCTCCTCGCTCGTCGTGGCCCGGACGGGCCGTTTCCTACCCGCCCGCCGTCCCGCCCACCGGGTCCGTGCAGCAGAAGCGGGCGACCGTGTCGGCCAGCATGCGCAGGCCGACGGCGAGCCCGGCCACCGGAACCCGCTCGTCGTCGCCGTGGAAGAAGTCGACGAAGGCGCCGTCTCCGCGCTCGAAGCGGACCGGGGTGAAGCCGTAGCAGGCCGTGCCGAGCCGCGACCAGAACTTCGCGTCGGTGAAGCCGGGGGTGATGCTCGGCACGGCGACCGCGCCCGGGTGGTGCTCGGCCACCACCCGTGCGATGGTCGCGTACAGCGGGGTGTCGGGCGAGGCGACCGTGGGCGGGAAGCTGCGCAGCACCTCCAGGTCGACGTCCGGCCCGGCCAGCCGCCCGAGCTCGGCCAGGAGCTCGGCCTCGCTCGACCCGACCGCGACCCGGCCGTCCAGCTCGGCCTCGGCTTCCCCGGGGATCACGTTGGTCTTGCTGCCGGCACGGACCACGGTCGGCGTCACCGTGTTGCGCAGCACCGCGTTGAGCGCGCGGGCGGCCGAGCGGTCGCGCACCAGCCGGTCGAGCACCAGGCCCGACCAGCGCGGCCGGAGGAGCAGGGGGAGCACGTCGCGGGCGGGCCGGGGCTGGGCCGCGGCCAGGTCGGTGACGAACCGGCGGACCTCGGGCGAGGGCTGCAGCGGCAGGCGCGTGCGGCCGGCGCGGGCGAGCAGCTCGGCCAGGCGGACCACGGCGTTGTCGTCGCGCGGCAGGCTGCCGTGCCCGGTCGCCCCCCGGGCCCGGGCGCGGACCCAGCACACCCCCTTCTCGGCCACCTGGACCGGGTAGACGGGCCGGCCCCCGACGTGCAGGGTGAAGCCGCCGGCCTCGCCGAGGGCGAAGCCCGCCCGCACCTTGTCGGGGTGGTGGTCGACCAGCCAGGCGCTCCCCATGGCGCAGCCGGCCTCCTCGTCCGACACGGCCGCGAACACCAGGTCGCGCCGGAGCGCGACGCCGAGCCGGGCCAGCAGCCGGCACACCGCGGCGCTCATCGCCACCATGTGCTTCATGTCCACCGCACCCCGGCCCCAGACCGCGCCGTCGTGCACCTCGCCCGCGAACGGCGGGTGGCGCCACCGTCCAGCCTCGACGGCGACCACGTCGACGTGGCCGTTGAGCAGCAGGGGCGGCTCGTCGCCGCCCCGCAGCCGGACCACCAGGTTGGCCCGCCCGGGCGCCGGCGCCAGCACCTCCGGGTCCAGCCCCGCCTCGGCGAGCCAGTCGGCCAGGTAGGCGACGCACTCGGCCTCGTTCCCGGGCGGGTTGGAGGTGTCGAACCGCAGCAGCGCCCGGAGCAGCTCGACCGCGTCCCCGGCCTCCCGCTCCCAGTCGACCTGCCCGAGCACCGGATGCATGATCCCTCCTCGCCCCGACGACGCCCAGCCGGATGCTACCGGCTGTGCGCGAGCCACTCGCCCCAGGTGACCGCGTACCAGCACGTACACACAGCGACCGCGCACGTTCTGTCCGCCCGGACCCTTTCGTAGACTTGCGCACCCACTGAGCACGCATTGCACCAGGCCCAGTGGCTGAGCAGCGGCGTGCGGCAGGCTCCCGCGCCCCGCCACCTCGAGGGTTCAGCCCTTGACCACGGCGACCTGGTGGAGCTCGGCGACGACCTCGACCAGGTTGCTGGACTGCTCGATCACCTTGCGGACGTCCTTGTAGGCGCCCGGGTGCTCGTCGACCACGCCCAGGTCGGTGCGGGCCTCGATGCCCCGCATGGCTGTGACCAGGTCCTCGCGGGTGAAGCGCCGGCGTGCCGCGTTGCGGCTCATGGCCCGGCCGGCGCCGTGGGGCGCCGACTCGAACGCGTTCGGGTTGCCGAGGCCGCGCACGATGAACGACGGGGCGCCCATCGACCCGGGGACGATGCCGAGGTCGCCCTTGCCGGCCCGGATGGCGCCCTTTCGGGTGAGCAGCACGTCCTCGCCGAAGTGGTGCTCCTCGGCCACGTAGTTGTGGTGGCAGTGGACGGTCAGGGAGACGCCCAGGGGCCGGCCGATCACCGGCTCGACCGCGTCGCGGATGAGCTCGAGCATGACCAGGCGGTTGCGCCGGGCGTACTCCTGCGCCCAGTACAGGTCGCGGCGGTAGTCCTCCATCTCCGGGGTCCCGGCCAGGAACACGGCCAGGTCGGGGTCGGGCAGGTCGGCGTTGTGGGCCAGCTTCCTGGCCCGGGCCATGTGGACCTGGGCGAGCTGGTTGCCGACACCCCGCGACCCGGAGTGGAGCAGCACCCAGACCGCGCCCTCGGTGTCCAGGCAGACCTCGATGAAGTGGTTGCCGCCGCCGAGGGTGCCCAGCTGGCAGGCCGACCGCCGGTACTGCTTGTCCGACTGGACGTGCGGGTCGAGCGAGCGGTAGGAGCGCTCCAGCTCGGCCCAGCCGCCCCACTGCGGGGTGCCCTTGCGGGGCGGGTCCGGGTGGGCGTCGAACCCGACCGGGACGGCCGCCTCGATGGCCGCGCGCACCCGCCCCAGGTCGTCGGGCAGGTCCCGGTCGACCAGCCGCGTCCGCATCGCGGCCATCCCGCAGCCCAGGTCGACCCCGACGGCGCTCGGGGCGACCGCGTCGACCATGGCGATGACCGAGCCGACGGTCGCGCCCTTGCCGAGGTGGATGTCGGGCATGGCCGCGACGTGATGGAAGACCCAGGGCAGCGCCGCGATCCGCTCGAGCTGCGCGAGCGTCTGGGCCTCGACCTCGTCGAGCCGGGTCCACAGCCACACCGGCACCTTGCCGCCCGGGACCACGGCCAGCGGACCCGCCGGCCGGTCGTCCATCGTCGCCCTCCCGTCGGCTGTTCCAGATACACAGGATGCAGGCAGGCGGCCCGGCCGTCGAACCGGTTTCACAGGTCCGTCGCCATTGACGCCGGGCGGAACATGGTTCGGAAGCACGCAAATCGCACGCGTCCAGGGCTCATGCAGCGGAGCCGCGACCGGACGGGGGCGGTGACAGCTCGGGGGAGGAAACGGATGCCTCCAGATCGCAAGGGCCAGGCGAGCGACCTCGACACCCGCTACCAGCGCTACTTCTCCTCGCTCGGGACGGGGGCCAGCCCCCGGGCGATCCAGGCGACCAGCGCGCTGCGCCGGCTGCGCAGGCAGGCGGTGGTCGCCGTGCTCGGCGCTCTGCTGCTCGGGGTGTTCCTCGGGGTGGCGTTCCGGGGCACCCAGGCCGGCGCCCGGCCGACCACGCGGGTGGTGACCCAGACCAAGCCCACCCCGGCCTGCGTGCGGGCGGTCGACCGGGCCAACCGCAGCCTCGCCTACGCCGTCCAGGTCGAGAAGGCCCTGGCCGAGCACACCCAGTACATGAACGAGCTCTTCGACGGCAAGATCAGCTCCAGCCGGGCGCTCAAGGAGGGCATGCCCTCGCTCATCACGGGCGCGAGCGCGTCGGCCCGCTTCGACGCCGCCCTGGCCGACTACCGCCAGGTGGTGAAGGCCTGCCGCCTCCCGGCGAGCTGACCTGACGGCCGAACCCTGGCCGTCGGAATGGCTGGGCTGCCCGCCGCCAGGCGGACTCCTCGCAGGTCCGGGCGGAGCCCGGTCAAGGTTTCTGAAACTGGGCCCGCAGGGCCGCGATCACGCCGGGGCCGAGGCGGTCGGCCACCCGGTTGGAGACCTCCTCCCCCACCCCGGTGATGCTGGTCTCGTCCAGGGCGACCGTGCCCAGCGGGATGTCTATGAGCTTGGCGGCGACCGCGTCGGCGATCGCCTGCACTTCGCCGTCGGTCAGCGTGGCCGGCGGCAGGTCGGAGAGCTTGGCGGCGACCGCGCCGGCGATCGCCTGCACCTCGCCGTCGGTCAGGGTGAGGTGCAGGGCGTCCACGGCCTCCTTGGTCGCCTGGGTGACGTGGTCCACCCGGTCGAGCCGGTCGGGCAGGGCCTGGGTGGCCGCGAACCCGGCCGCGCTGGTCGCGGCCCAGGACGCCTGGCCCTGGCCGGTGCCCTCGTTCAGCACCTTGCGGACCGCGTTCTCGAGATCGGCGATCGTCGCCATGTCGAACTCGTCTCCTCCCTGAACGTCGCCGAGCTGCTGGGCCCAGGCGGTGAACTGGTCGAGGCCGTGGCGCCAGAGCGAAGCGCCCAGGTACTGCGTGATGCCGGTCGTGGCGGCGGCCGCCCAGCCGGAGTCGTCGCCCGGCGAGACGGCGATGTGGACGCCGCGGCCCCGGTGGTCGGCGACGACCCGCGCCAGCTCGGCGCGCTGGTTCGGGAAGTGCACCTGGGGCAGGCCGAGGTCGAAGGCGGCCACGCAGGCGTCCCAGGGGACGCCGTGACTGGAGGCCTGGGCCCGGGTCGGGTAGCTCGAGAAGCCGAGCAGTGCGCCCGGTACGAGCGCGCGCAGCCGGTTCGCGAACGCGACCACCTCGGTGTCGGGTAGGCTCCCCTGGATCTCGACGACGTAGAGGAGCTCTCCGGGTGCGGCCGCGGCGACCACCTCGGCCGAGGCGATGCCGTCGGTGCTGGCCGGCGGGCCGAGCCGCGTCCAGGGCAGCACCCGGGGCCCGAGCGCCCGCTTCCAGGCACGGTAGTTGGCCGCGTAGTCGATGCCCCCCGGGCCTTCGGTCGAGGTGGCGTCGGCCGCTCGGACGAGCATCGCCTCGAGCCCCGAGGGCAGCGCCTCGGGCGGGGTACGCCAGACCCAGCCGAGGCGTCGGGGAATCGTCACTGGCGGCCCTACCTCCCGGCGCCGCTGGCCTGGACTGGGGAAGGCCATCACGCGTTGCTGGTCGAGCGGAGCCTACCGCGTCCGGCCGCTACGGCGCCGGCCGCCGGAGCTGGTGACCGGGGCCGCCCGCGACCCGCCGGTCCCGGTCACCAGCTCCGGAGGGAGGTGGGCGGTGGAGACCCCGCCCACCGCGACGCCGTCCCGGGGTGCGAAGCGCAACTCCACGACGGCGCCGTTCGGGATCGGGAAGCCGAGCGCGAACGCCCGGAAGCGGCGCATCTCCTCGGTGCTCACGTCGCCGGCGCCGCCGAGCAGCGGCCAGAGGGTGGCCCGGATGAACAGCGCGTGGGTGAACACTGCCACGGTCGGCGCACCCACGCCAGGCAGCCGCTCCACGCCACGCAGCCGCTCCAGCATGTCCCGCCCCCGGCCCAGCACGTCCTGGAACGACTCGGACCGCGGGCCGTCGACGCGCCAGGGGTCGGCCCGGGCCCAGTACGCCTCCCGGAGCCGCTGCCGCTCCGCCGCGGTGGTGAGCCGGCCGTGCAGCCGGCCCAGGTAGGTGAACTCCTGCACCGGCCACTCCTCGCGCGGGGCGGCCGGGAACCGGGCCACGGTCGCCGCGGCGGTCTGGGCCGCCCGCCGGTAGGGCGAAGCCACGATCAGCCCGGGCGGCCCGTCGAAGGCGGCTGCGACCAGCTCGGCCTGCTCGACGCCCCTGGCGGTGAGGGCCGAGTCGCCCGGGCTCCTGGTCGGTAGCCCGGCGTTGCCCTCGCTCTCCCCGTGCCGGATCAGCCACGCGATCAGCCCGCATCCCCCCTCGCCCGCCAGGGGCTCGGAGCCCTGGGCGCCCGAGGGAGATCCTACGCGGATGTATCGACGCCGCCGCCGGCGTCGGTGAGGTTGCCGCGCTGGTCGCAGGTGCCGAGCAGGAGCGGGCGGTGACCAACACTGTGTGGCGGGTCCGGCTGACCCGCGAAGGTCCTGACGGCGGCACGGGCTCACTGGTCGTCGTTGAGGCGGGCGGCTCGGGCGCGGAGGTAGCGCTGTTGCGGGAGGCTGGTTGTCCGCCGGGCCGCCGCTTGGTAGGAGTCGCGCGCCGCCACGCGGTCGCCGGCCATCTCCAGCAGGTGCGCGCGGACCGCGTGGAGCCGGTGGTCCCCAGCGGTCCGCTCGTCGGCCTCGAGCCTTCCGAGCAGGTCAAGCCCCGCGTGCGCGCCTTGGACCATGGCCACCGCGACGGCGTGGTTCAGCGCCACCACGGGGTTGTCGGAGGTCCGCAGAAGCAGCGCATACAGCGCCATGATCTGTGGCCAGTCGGTCGCCTCGGCACATGGCGCCTCGTCGTGGATCGCGGCGATCGCCGCCTGGAGCTGGTAGGGGCCGGTTGCCCCCCGGGGAAGCGCGTCGGTGATGAGCGCCACGCCCTCAGCGATGCAGCCGGCGTTCCAGCGGCTTCGGTCCTGCTCGGCCATCGGGATCAACCCGCCATCGGGCCCGGTACGCGCCGGCCGGCGCGCGTCGGTGAGCAACATCAGCGCAAGCAGCCCCGTCACCTCGCCGTCATCGGGCAGCAGCCGGTGGACCATGCGGGCCAGCCGGACCGCTTCGGCCGACAGCTCAGCGCGCTGCAGACTCGGCCCTGATGTAGCGGCGTAGCCCTCGTTGAAGATCAGGTAGAGCACGTGGAGCACCGCGCCGAGCCGTTGGGTGCGCTCCGGGCCCGGGGGCATGCCGAAGGGAATCCCGCTGTCCTTGATGCGCTGCTTGGCCCGGCTGATGCGTCGGGTCATGGTCGCCTCCGGCACAAGAAACGCACGGGCGACCTCCGCGGTGGTCAAGCCGCCGACCGCCCGCAAGGTCAGCGCGATCTGCGATGCCGGCGACAGCGAGGGGTGACAACACATGAACAGCAGGATGAGCGTGTCGTCAGACTCCGACGCCGGCCGGTCGGCGGCGGGCGCCAGCCACCGGTCGGGCAGTATCCACCGGGCGACGGTGTCTTCACGGCGTTGGCGCGCCTGCTCGCTGCGCAGCAGGTCGGTCAGCCTGCGCGAGGCGACCGCGATCAGCCAGGCGCGAGGATTGTCCGGGATGCCGTCGTGCGGCCACTGCGTGGTGGCCGCGATCAGGGCCTCTTGCACGGCGTCTTCGGCGGTGTCGAAATGCCCGTAGCGCCGTACCACCGCGCCGAGGACCTGCGGCGCCAGCCGGCGCAACAGGCCCTCGACGTTGTTACCGGTCACGGCGGTGGTTACGCCTCCAGCTCGCTGCGGCCCTCGAGGATCGGCCGCACGTCCACCACTTCCCCGGTCGCATCCCCTGGGTGGGGGCAGTTCGCCAGCCGCGCGGCGATCTCGGTCGCCCGGTCGAAGCTTTCGCACTCGACGATCGTGTAGCCGGCGAGGACCTCCTGGGTTTCGGGATACGGCCCGTCGGTCACGACAGGAACCCCATTCTGCAGCTGGATTCTCCTGGCGTGTACGGGGGCGGCCAGGCC
>DASYUT010000333.1 GCA_036000965.1 Actinomycetes bacterium | reverse complement strand
TGTAGGTTCTCATGCTTCTTAGCATTGTGAACGCGGCTGACCAGGGTCTTGTCGGTGGTTCTCATCGATCTGGCCTTGAGGGCTTCTCACCGGTCTGGCATTTCCTGGACGAGGGCACGCACGGCGGGTTGGTCGAGGGCGTTGAGGAGCGCGGCGCCGCGTCTGGTTGGCCGCAAGGGCTGAGCCCTGACGGCGCGGTGGTAGAGCTGCGCGCCGATGTCGCGTTCCAACCGCTGCAACTGCCGGACGAGCGTGGCCTGGTGGACGCCGAGGTGGTCCGCGGCCTCCTCGATGGTGGGGAAGCCCATGGCCTGCTGGAAGCGGCGCAGCCGCTGCCAGCCCCACAGGCCGCCCTCGACAGCGCGGCGGATATCGCGGGGGATATTGGGGTCCAGGGTGCGCAGCATCTCGGGGTGGCTGGTGACACCGGCTGGCCGGATGGGGATGCGGTAGCGGTGCGCGGCGCGGTTGACGGTCATCTCGGAGACGCCGAGTTCGGCGGCGATACCGGGGAAGGAGCGCTTGCGGTCCAGGTATTGCGCTCGCAGCCAGTCTGGGTCGATGGGGGTGGCCTCATGGCCGGTGAACAGGGGGATGCCGGCTTGGTGGGCGTGGTGGGCGACGAGCTTTTTGGGCAGGCCGGTCTCGGCGGCGATCTGTGCCAGGCGTTTTCGGCCGGCGAGGTATTCGCGTTCGAAGAAGTCGCGGGTGAGCAGCCGCTGGGCGTGCTGTCGGCGCTGCCAGGCCATCGGTGGGGTGTTGGCCGCCCAGCGGCGTGGTGTCTGGGGGAGGCGCTCCACCGCCAGCCGGATGTGGTCGATGGTGGTGCCGAGCTTGCGGGCGGCGGCTCCGGGCGGGAGCAGGTCGACGGCCACGAGGTGGTGGACGGCGTCCAGGTCGATGTCGTCGGGGTCGCGTCCGGGCAGCTCGAGGTCCTGGCAGCAGTCGGCGGGTGGCTCCCAGGTCACAGGCTCGTCGATGCCCAGACGTTGCAGGTGACCTCCGGCATGGTCGGCGAGCGCTTGGCGGACCGGCATCGGCAGCCACGTGGTGAAGGCCAGGTAGTCGGTGCGGTCGGCGGCGCTGCGGAACGCCAGGGCGTGGCTGGGATCGTTGAGATCGGCCCCTGACAGCAGCTGGAACAGGTAGCGCTGCGCGTCCAGGTGCCGGCGGGGCCGCCCGGGATGGGCGCCGGCCCGGTAGCACAGCTGCTGCCAGTCGGGTTCGCTGATGGTGGCCGGGCCGATGGCGGCGCGGCGGCGGTGATAGTCGATCGGGCTGCCGTGACGGTCGAGGTAGTCGGCGAGCTGGCAGACCGCGGCCAAGATCTGCTGGTGGCCGTCGGCCTGCAGGTCCCTGAGGGTGGTGGCGACGCGTCGGCGCAGGTAGGGATGCAGGTGGGCGGTGACCTGGTTGAGGTTGCGCATGGGGTGTCCGGGCAGCAGCAGGCACGCGGCGATCACGGCACGAAATCGGTCGGCGCGAAGGCGGCCGGCGGGCAGCAGCCGGATGGTCCAGCTAGGCCACAGCTGCTGGGGGATGTGCCGGGCCCGCGCCACCGCTGGCGGATCGCTGCCGGTGGCCGGGGCGCGGGCCGTGGAGGTTATCGAGCGGTAGCGGATGCGGTCGACGGTGCCCAGGTCCGGGTCAAGCGCGCGCAGGAACCGGCCCTTGACCGAGTCCGACAGCTGCCGCCACTGCTCCAGGGCCATGCCAGGCGGACAGACGTGCCGGCGGTTGCGGCCGCGCCGAAGCAACGCGCCGAGCAGGTCGATGACCTCCTGATCGTCGCCGGTGAGCAGCGACGTGGCCCTGGTGGCGGCCGCGCCCATGAGGGCGGCCGCAGCCGGCGGCGCGGCGCCCGACCAGATGCGGCTGGCGGCTCGGGCGTGGTGGGTCTGCCAGGCCCGTTGGACGTGCGCACCGAAGTGCTGGAAGTCTTCCTCGGCGGCATGACGCAGCAGCCAGCAGCCAACCACGCGCAGGTCGCCGAACACCACCGCGGGCGTGGCCGCAAGCTCGGCGGTGGTGCCGGCTTCGACGGCGCTGAGCAGGGTGTTGATCCAGCGTTGGGTGGTCAGCAGCGCATCGTCTGCCGCAAGTGGCAGCGGGTCGATGGTGCGCAGGTCGGTCCCGCAGGGCCGGTCGATGGTGCCAGGGCAGGTTCCTGCTGGGCGCAGACTGCTGTGGGAGGTGGAGATCCGCCGAGGGACCTGGCCGCAGGCTGGGCAGGTGTCGTGCAGCAGCGCGTGGTGGTCGGTGCAGGCAAACATCCACGACAGCCGCCAGCGCAGCAGCCACCGTCCGTCTCGCTCCGACAGGCACTTGGGGCAATAGCGGGAGCCTCTGGTCCGTGCCCACCACGCCGAGCGGGCCACTGTCCGATTGTCGTGGTTGCATCGCACCACGTGGCCGTCGTAGCGGCGCAGGGTCATGGCGTGCAGCCGTGCCATCTCGACGCCGGCGGCGTGGGCGAGGCGACGTGCCTCGGCCGGGTGCAGCAAGACGGTGTAGTCCGGCAGGCCGTGCAGCTCGTGGGGGTGGGTGCGCAGCCCGAGCGCAGTCAGCAGCACCCCAGTGGTCACGCCCAGCCGCCGGCAGGAGGCCTCCAGCCAGCTGTCCAGGCTCTCCCCGGTGGCGACGGCAATCCGGATCGGGAGTGTCCGCGGGGACGCCGGACCGATCGTGCGCTGGCCCACGGTCGCCTATGACGCCGCGCTCGTGGTCTTGGCGGGTGCTCGCCGGGTGGTCGGTGCCGCCTTGAGATGGCCGTGGGCGAACGCGGCGGCCAGCTGCTGGCGGGCCTGCTCGGAGGCCTCGTCGATGCGCACGCCGTCCAGTAGCTCAGCGGTCAGCCGCTCCTGGCCGGTGCGGATCGCCCGCAGGCAGCCGCGGATGATCAAGGTGACGAACGAGCCGATGTGGCCGCTCGTGCGCTCGAACAGGTAGTCGGCCAGCTCCACCAGCATGCCGGGACGCTGGCTGGCGAGCGCCAGTTGACGTTCGGTCGCCTTCAACAGGCCACGCCAGTGCTGGCGCCCCTGGTCGGAGACGATCTCGAAGGCTGGCACCTCCAGGCGGGTCCAGCGCCGCGCGGTCTGGGCCAGCACGATGTTGTGGCCGGCCAACCCCTCGGCGAAGAAGCTGCGTTCCGCCAGCCCGACCCCGACGTAGAGAAATGTCACCGGCAGCTCGTTGGCCAGCCATTTCAGATGGTTGCTGACGTCCAGGCCGTCCTTTCGCCGCGGGTTGATGAAGTGGACGTCGTCGATGACCCCCAGCCGGGTCTGGCAGCTGAGCACGCAGTCCACCGCGTGGCTGGCAAGCTGGGCCGCGTTGGCCCGGTCGATGCCCGGATGGCCGTAGAACTGGCAGATCATCCGGTTGAGCGTGCGCAGCGTGGTGTTGGAGGTCAGCCCCACCCGAAACACCGGGATGCGCTCGTGGCCCTGCTCGGTCAGCGGCCCCCGGCGCGTGATCTCGGCGCGGTCCAGCTGGCGGGCGAAGGTGTTGGCGATGGTGGTCTTGCCCAATCCCGGCAGCGCGTCGATCACCGCCGCGCCGCGAACACGGTCGGGGTCTTGGCGGTTGCTGGCCACGATCTGGTCCAGCTCGTCATGGACCGCGGCCAGCTGCGGGGTGCGCAGGATGCCGAAGTTGGCATGCCAGTCGTGGCGGGTCTCGTCGTATTCTTCGCGCGCCTGCTCGCTGAGCGCGGCCAGCTGCCTTATGGTCAGCCGCTCTGGCCGGGTTCTGGCGGCGGTGTCGACGTAGCGGCGCCAGCCCTCCTTGCGGGACAGACTGTAGAGGCCACTCACTCGATGACCTCGAAGGCGTCGGCGTAGAAGTCGCCTGCGTCGGGGTCGTCGAACAGCTCCTCGTCGTCGTCATCGTCACCGACCAGCGGCTCCACCGGTTGCAGCCGCGGGCCCGACGGCGGTGGGTCGGCCGGGCGGGCAAGGCTGGGCAGTGCCGCGACCTTCGTGGCCGGTGCATCCGGCAGCGGCAGGGTGGCGCATTCGGCGCCAAGCCGCAGCGCCATGCGCCGCTCGCGGCGGTCGCTGACCATGCCGGCATCCCAGCGGCCGAGCAGGCCGGCCAGCGCTGCCGCCGCATCGGGCCAGCGCTCCTGGCGGGCTGCCAGCCGACGGGCATAGCGCGCCGCCTCGGCGCTGAACGGGGCGCCCAACCCGGGCGCATGCTCCCACTCCAGGCGATGCCAGCGGTTGTCGGCCGGGTCCTGGAACCACACATAGCGAACGTCGTCGGGGTTGATGCGGATCGGCCACTTGCCCTGGTGAACGCCGCCGTAGGGGCTCTCGGCGTTGCGGTAGGCATCCAGCGCTGGGCCGTTGTAGCGCAGCCCGTCGACCTCGACGCCGTAGTGCTGGATGGTGCGCCACTGGGTGGCCAGGAAGTCGTAGACCAGCTCCGGCGAGGAGGGGATGCGCAGCAGCCCGGCCTTGGCCACCCCGACCTCGAACATCTCGTTGGGCGACACCTCCAGGCCCGGCCACTCCGGCACCGCCAGCCCCTCGTGTTTGGCACGGTGGTAGACCAGCGCGACCCACTCGCGGATGACGTCCTCCAGCTCGTGCAGGTAGAAGAACGCCGCGTCCTCCACCCACTCCGGCGCGCCGCGGCTGTAGATGTCGGGGCCCTTGTAGCCGGGCAGGTGCTGGATCAGCCCCTCCCGCAGGGTCCGGAAAAACCGCTCCACGGTCGGCTTGTCCGTCGGCTTTTTCGGGATCGCGGGCTGCACCGAGATCCCCAGACGGGCGCACACGCCGATCACGTGCGCGGACACAAACACCTTGCCGTGATCCACCACCAGGGTCTCCGGTGGGCAGACCGGCACCCCCACCAGCCGCCCGGCCGCCGCGCCGTCGTGCTCGCCCAGCGTCTCGGTGAGCACCAGCTGCTGCGGCACGCCGTGGTAGGGCCAGCACGCCTCCGCCGGCCACTCCTCCGGCGCCGCCATCGGCGAGACCGTCTGGTAGAGCACCCCGGCGACATCCACGGCCTTGGTCGACACCGGCGTCACCCGCAGCCCCAGGATGCAGCGTGTAAACAGGTCCTGGGCGACCGTCAGCTGCGCCTGCAGCCACCGGCAGGTGACCGGCTCCATTGCGAACACGTCCAGCGACTGGGTGTCCAAGATGACGTTCTCGCCCGGCCGCGCCGCGCGCAGCCGCCCGTAGACCCCCTTGGGCCGCTCGGCGATCGACCGGCGCGCCTTGGCCGGGCCGCTGACCGCGCCGGTGCCCTTGGTCAGCCGCGCCAGATGCCGGTAGGCCGTTGCCTGTGACGGCCGCGGCACCACCCCTGGGCCATAGGCCTCCTCCAGCCGGGCGTCGACCCGCGCCAGCAGCGCACCCGCTGTGGGCGTGGAGGCGCCCACGTGCTCGGCGACCACCAGCCGGCAGGCCTGCTCCCAGCGAGGGTCGACCGCCGCGCCACGCCGGGCGAGCTTGCGGGCGTCGACCAGGCCCGCCTCGCCGGCCTGCCGGTAGCCGGCCACCCACCGCTTCAGGGTCCGCAGCCCGACCCCGAGCTCGGCCGCCTTGGCCTGGTAGCGCACCTGCAGGCTCAGCGTCGGCGCATACTGCGGGCGGGGCTCACCAGGCCGAGCAAGCTCCCGACTGCCGGCGCGGTAGCCGGTCAGGACCTCACGGATGTGGGCGGCCCGCTCGGCGATCACGGCCTGCTCGGCGGCCGACAAGGCCCCAAGAGCAGGTCCCAGCGCCGCCACCGGCACCACCGCCGGTGCGTCCATTGCCAGCACTGTGGCCTGGCTGGCCAGCCAGGCGATCGTCACCGTCTTGTACTGGCCCTGCTGGGTGCGGATGGTGGCCTGGCGGCCGTCCAGCCCGACCACCTCGAACAACTCCCCGTCGCAGGCGACCCTGGCGCCCACACACAGCACGGCGGTCGCTTGGCTCACCCGATCGCCTCCCCGGCGAGCTGGACCCGGCTGTCCAGGCTCAGCGGGCGCTGCAGGTCGACCCGAAGCGCCCCTGACCACACCAGGTGCAGCATGGCCGGGCGGACCAGCAGCGCAGGGTGCCGCCCGGCAAGAGCACGCTCGACGCCCCCCAGCGTGGCCTGCTCGCCGGCCGCCTCCAGCACCGCAGGCAGCAGGCCTGCCTCGACCACCGTGCGGCGCCGGTAGCCGGCAAGAAACCGCACGTTGTCCAGCAGCGTCTTGGGCGCCCCCGCCCACGCCTGGAACGCCCAGCCGCGCAGGGCGACCGCCGCCCGGGTCCACGCAAACACCCCCTGGACCTCGGGGTCAGCCAAGCGGTCGGGTGCTTTGACGTCCACGACCGTTACCCCACCGTCGGCGTCCACCAGCAGGATGTCGGGCACGTGCCGCCGGGTCCGGCCACCGTCTTGGCCGACCAGCCGAAACGGCTGGGTGGCGATGCCGACCACCTCGGCGGCCAAGTCCGCCAGCATGATCCGCGCCAGCTCCAGGCGGCTCTCATAAGCCAGCAGCCGTCCCATCGTCGCCGCCCAATACCAGCCCGAGTAGTGCCGCTGGCCCTTGTGCCAGCGAAACTCCCGCACCGGCAACCCCGCCAGCAGCGCATCCACCAAGACGTGATCCAGGGTCGTCTGCAGCAACTCCCCACGCTCGGACCGATACTCAACCCGAACCTGGCACGCCTGCTGCTCCGCAACCGGAAGCCTCACCCTCGACATGGCCGAGCATCTTCGCCAACTTCCCCCGGCAGAGCCAGTCCGGTTCGCCAGGATCACCACCTACCAAGCGGCCCAACGTGATCCTCCGCGACCACCCCGGCCAAAACGGATTCGGCATCTGCGTCGCAAGCGATACCGTTGCCGCATGATGACCGCTGCCAACGTCCTGCGGGTGCTCGGGGCGCTGGAGAAACAAGGCGTCACCGTGTGGCTCAGCGATGGCGGCTGGGGCGTGGACGCGCTGCTCGGCCAGCAGACCCGCCCGCACAACGACCTCGACCTCATCGTCAGCCTCGACGACGTCCCCCCATTGCGGGCAGTGCTCGCCGAGCAGGGATTCCGCCTCATCGAAGGGCAGCCGCCGTTGTGCTTTGTCCTAGCCGACGACCAAGACCACATGGTGGATGTCCACCCGGTCGCCTTCGACGACCAGGGCAACGGCCACTACCTCATGGCAGGCGACCAGGTGTGGGTCTATCCCGCGGCTGGCTTCGCCGGCACCGGCGTGGTCCACGGGCAGCCGGTCCGCTGCCTGACCGCCGAGGTCCAGGTGCTCTGCCATGCCGGCTACCAGCTCCGCGAGGTCGACTTCCACGACATGCAGGCGCTGCATCGACGTTTCGGGGTGCAGCTCCTGCCCGAGCACCAGCGACCCTCCGCCAACAACCAGTAGCGGCCAGGGCTGGGCTGCTGAGGGGTCAGACGAGGCGTTCTGCGGTGTCGAGGAAGGGTTGGGCGAGGTCGGTGGCGCCGAGGCTGCGGACGTAGAGGCCCGTTGACACTCGTTCGAGGAATCCCCATTCCAGATCGCGGTCTCGTCCAGCCCGGTTTCGCTGGCAAGCAGGCGGCAGTAGCGCTCGGCAAGGGTCGGGGCGTCGCCGGCCAGCAGTTGCGGGCACCAGTCGCGCAGGACGACGCCGAGGTCGTAGGTGGGGTCGGCGAGGAACCCGTCGGGGTCGACGAACACGAATCCGGACTCGGCGCCGGCCCGGGATGCGGGGACCCGCAGCGCGTTGCCCGGGTGTGGGTCGCCGTGCACCACGACGCATCCATCGAGATTGAACGCTGCCGCCCGTTGTCGGGCGAAACGCAACGCCTGGGCAACGACTCGCTCCGGGCACGGCCGGCCGAGGGCGTCCCACAGTCGGGCGACCATCCGCCCCAGTTGCGCTGCCTTCTCCTGCTCGGCCGCGACCGTCGCCCCCTCGGGCCGCGGCACGGTCCATGCCTGGGAGAGTGTCTGGCACAGCAGGGCGATCGCCCGCTCTGGGGACAGGCCCAGATCGGCCATCGCCGGGCCCAGGGCTTCCTGCAGCATTGCGTGTCGGCGCAGGTCGTGGGCCAGCAACCCGACGTAGCCGCGCCCGCGGGCGGCGGCAATGGTGCGCACCTGGTCGGCGAAGCCCGACTCGGGGATCGCGACCTTGAGCACGGCCTGGCCGCTGTCGGCGGTGCGGGCCCACGTCACCAACGACGCGTTGCCTCCGGGCAGCATCGGGCCCAGGGTGATCGCCCATCGCCGCGCCAACTCGGCGACCAGGTCGGGCAGTTCGGCCAGCCATCGCTCGCCGCGCTCACCGAGCTGCATGGCCCGCTGCCGGGTCAGTGCCGGTACCTCGATCACCTGCTTCGCCACGTCCGCACGTCGCCCTTGACCGTGTTCGCCGAGCGCTCCGCCAGCGAGGCGTGTTGTTCGAGTTCGGCGACGATTGTTCAGGCAGTGTTCAGAAGAACCTGGACCCTACATCGATGCTCCCGGCCCACCATGCTGCACGGCCCAACGGGCAGCAAGGTGTCCCACCTCAATAGACCTGGCACACATGTCGATCGGTGAGGTGGGCTGCGCCAGTTTTGACTGAGACTGCGCGGCCGCCTCTGTCTCAGGAATCATGGCACAGATCGCCGCCGACGCCGTCGGCTATGGTGAAGGCATGTGCTGCTCCGCTGCCATGACTACCCGGACCGCCGCTTAGCGGCGGTACCGAGGTTGCCGTAACCGCGGCCTCATTGCCTG
>DASYUT010000332.1 GCA_036000965.1 Actinomycetes bacterium | reverse complement strand
GTACTACGACCCCGAGGCGTTCGGCCGTTTCTCCGAGGCCATCGCCCGCTTCCTGGGCACGGCCCGCTTCCTGGTCCTGCAGACCGTGGTGGTGCTCGGCTGGATCACCTGGAACGTGGTGTTCCGCCGGTCCGACCTCGCCTTCGACCCCTACCCGTTCATCCTGCTCACCCTGGCGCTGTCGCTGCAGGCGTCCTACGCCGCCCCGCTGATCCTGCTGGCCCAGAACCGCCAGGAGGAGCGGGACCGCCTGGAGCTCGAGATCGACCGGCGCACCAACATGCGCGCCCTGGCCGACACCGAGTACCTGGCCCGGGAGCTGGCCTCGATCCGGCTCGCCCTGGGCGAGATGCCGACGCGCGACTACCTGAGCGAGGAGCTGCAGCGCGTCGAGGCGGAGATCATGGAGCGCGTGGAGGAGGAGCTCAGCCAGCTGCGAGCTCGGTTGGACGAGATCGCCCGGGCGGGGGGCTGAACGCCCCACCGTCGGCCCGCTGGACCCACGGCTCGGCGTTGACGACCCGGGCCAGGTCGGGCCGCTCGCCCGGCGCCGGCCAGGCCCGCGCCAGGGCCCGGTTCAGGTTGCGGGTCGGGGACTCGCCGGCGTCGAGCACGAGCAGGTGCTGGGTGCCGTCGAGCTGGAACGTGGCCCGGATGGCGATCCCGCGGCGCCGGAGGTAGTCCTTGGCCACGGCGTACCGCTCCCGTGGCCCGGCCACGTCCGCGTGCGCGACCGGTGAGAGGTTGACGACGGCGATGAACCTCGGCATGCCGGCCTCCATGGCGTGCGCACCCTGCCCGATCGGAGCCGATCGTTGCTGTCATGCGTTGGTAAACCGCTCGACGGCCGCGGCGGTTCCCGGATGGGTCGGACGCTGGCGGACGGCCGGGACGGTGCGTCGGCTCGAGCCGCTCCCTTGAGCGCTTGCCTTGTGACAGCACGCGCTGTCGTACGGTATCCTGCCTGTCCACATGAGTTCGAGGACGCCAAGGGAGTTCGTGCTCGAGCCCCACGGGGGGTTCAACGACACCGTCCTTTGGCGTATCACCGGCAGAGCGTCCCGGCGGCGCCGGCTCGGCCTCGACAGGAACGGCGAGCCATGAGCCTCAGCTCGGTCGGGGTCGTGCATCCGGCCGTCGCTGTGGCCATGGGCGCGCTCGACGAGGCCCGGGTCGAGTGGTGCCTGCTGCGTGGCGCGGCGGAGCTCGGCGCCCCGGCCGGCGACGTCGACCTGCTCGTCGCCGCCTCCGGCGCCCACCGCCTCGGGCCGGTGCTGGGCTCGGCCGGGTACGCGCCCGTGCTCGCCTGGGGCCACGGGTCCCACCGCTTCTTCGTGGCCTACGACGAGCAGGCCGACGCCTGGGTGAAGCTGGACATCGTCAGCGAGCTCGCGTTCGGCCGCTACCAGCAGCTGCGAACCGGCGCGGCCGCGGGCTGCCTGGCCCGGCGCCGCCGGCTCGGGCCGGTGAGCGTGCTCGACCCGGACGACGAGCTCTGGTGCCTGCTGTTGCACTGCCTGCTCGACCGGGATGAGGTACCGCCGCACCATGCGCAGCGGCTCGAGGAACTCGTACCGGAGGCCGGCGTCGACGGCCCGGTCGCCCAGGCGGTCCGGCCCTACCTGCCGGCAGAGCGTGACCTGGCCTGGGTGATCGAGCAGGTCCGGCGAGCAGCATGGCCGGAACTCGTGGCCCTGGGTGGGCTGCTGCGCCACCGCTGGGCCCGCCGGCACCCGCTCGGCACGCTGGGTAGGCTGGCGGGGCATGCCGGGCTGCGGCGGCTCACCCCGCTGGCCAGGCCGGTCCTCAGACCGGGCAGAACCGTCGCCCTGCTCGGCCTGGACGGAGCGGGCAAGTCCAGCCTGGCGGTCGGCTTGCAACGCTCCTTCTACTTCCCCGCACGCTCGCTGTGCATGGCCTCCCACCGCGGGAACGGTTCCGGGCTCTCCCGGCACGTGCTCGGGCTGGGCCTGGCCGGACGGGTCCTGCGCCTGGGCGCCAAGTCGTCGGTCGCCGCCTACCACCGCGCTCGCGGGCGGCTCGTCGTCTTGGACCGGTACGCCTACAACGCCCTGCTGCCGCCCCCGGGTGGCGACGGGGTCCGGGCCAGGGTCAGCCAGTGGGCGCTCCGCCGGGTCTGCCCGGCGGCCGACGTGGCCGTCCTCCTCGACGTGCCGGAAGAGGTCGCCTTCCAGGGCAAGGGCGAGCACTCGGTGCCCTGGCTGTCTGAGCGCCTGCCCAGGCTGCAGGTCGTGGACGCAACCCGTGAGCCCGATGTGGTCCGGCGGGCGGTGACCGCGGCCGTGTGGCGCTCCTACCAGGCGGAAGGCACCGAAAGGGGCGACGTCCGCTGACGCTGCATCCAGGCCCGGCCAGCCCCGCTTCCACGCCTCCCAGCGAAGCGACCGCCGCCGGCATCCGACAGATCCGGGGCTCGAGCCTGCTCCTGGTCGGCCGGCTGCTGGCCTTGGCCATGACCTTCCTGACCCAGATCCTGATCGTCCGCTACCTGACAAAATCCGAGTACGGCGCCTTCGCCTACGCCCTCTCGCTGGTCACCCTCGGTGAATCGCTCGTCAGCCTGGGCCTGAACAGGGCTCACACCCGCTTTCTCTCGATCTACGACGAGCGGCGCGACTACGCCCGGCTGTTCGGGACGATCCTGATGGTGGCCGCGACGATCCTGTCGCTCGGTCTCACCCTGTTCCTGCTCGTCTACGGGCTGCAAGGCTGGCTGGCCGGAGTGCTCATCAGCGACACCCAGGCGATCTGGCTGCTCGTGATCCTGATCGCCCTCTCGCCCCTGCAGGCCCTCGATCAGCTGCTCATGGGCGCGTTCGCGGTGCTCGACAACCCACGGGCGATCTTCTTCCGGACCCATGTGCTCGCCCCGGTGCTGCGGCTCGGCGTCGTGCTGCTGCTGGTGTTGGGCCGGCAGCCGGTGTCGTTCCTGGCCGTCGGCTACGTGGCCACCGGGGCCGTCGGCACGCTGCTGTTCGCGCTGGTGCTGGCGCGGCTCCTGCGTGCCCGGGGCTACATGGCCCACTTCCGTCTGCGGAAGGTCGAGCTGCCGTTCCGGCCTCTGTTCGGCTTCGCGCTGCCGCTGCTCACCACCGACCTCGTGTACGTGGTCATGAACAGCTTCGACGCCGTGCTGCTCGGGCGCTACCGCGGCACCGTCGAGGTGGCCGCCTTCCGGGCCGTCCAGCCGCTCGCCAACCTCAACATTGTCGTGTTCACGAGCTTCACGCTGCTGTTCCTGCCCTTGGCGTCGCGCCTGTACGAGCGCGACGACCGGGAGGGCATCCAGGACCTGTACTGGCAGACGGCGGTCTGGATCGCGATCCTCACGTTCCCGGTCTTCGCGGTGACGTTCGCGCTGGCTGAGCCCACCACCGTGCTGCTGTTCGGCGCCAGGTACGCCGACTCGGGCACCTATCTCGCCCTGCTGGCGCTCGGCTCCTACTTCCAGGCCGCGCTCGGGTTCAACGGGCTCACGATCCAGGTGTTCGGCCGGCTGCGCTACACGGTCACCATCAACCTTGTGGCCGTCGTCTACAACGCCGCCGTCAACCTCGTGCTGATCCCCCGCTACGGCGCCTTGGGCGCGGCCGTCGGCACCTGCTCGGCCCTTGTCGTCCACAATCTGCTCAAGCAGGTCGGGCTAGGGCTGGGCACCGGGATCGCCATGTTGGACCGGCGCTACGTGCGCGTCTACCTGACGGTGGCGGCCGGCGCGCTGGCGCTCTGGGTGGTTTCCCTGCTCGTCTCGCCACCCGCGGTCGTCGGATTGGGACTCGCCGCGGTCGTCTCGGCCGGCGTGCTCGGCGTCAACCGCGGGCTGTTGCAGCTGGGGAGGGTCTTCCCGGAGATCTCGCGTCTGCCGGTCGTCGGCCCCCTCATTTCGGGCAAACAATGACAAATCTGGTTCGACCTTGCCAATAGGAATAGCTGTGCAAGAATAGCTGTCAGGATCATACGTCCGCGTGCGAGCACTGCCGCATTGTACTTGTCGCGTCAATTGTCCTGACCTCGACAAGAGGCCAGACCACTGCTCGACCGCACGTGGAGCGCGCTCAGCCACGGTCTGGGCAATCTCGGGGGGGATTTCCATGAAGAGTACGTCAGCGGGACGTATCCACCTGGTCGCGCTGCTCCTTGTGGCTACCGCGCTCGTCGTCCCACTCGGGCACCCGACCGCCGCCCAGGCGGCGGACGGTGACATCGGCTATCAGGGCCTGTCGTACACCGGCACGACGACCCCCACCGGCTCCAAGCCCGAGAGCAAGCTGTGGTGGAACGGCGGTTCGTGGTGGGCGAGCATGTTCGACAGCACGAGCCGGCACTTCTACATCTTCCGGCTGGACCGCTCGACCGAAACCTGGGTCAGCACCGGCGTCCCGCTCGACGAGCGCACCAACACCAAGGCCGACACCCTGTGGGACGGCAGCCACCTGTACGTCGCCTCCCACGTCGCCGCGGCCAGCTCGTCCACGGCCGTCTCCGGCTACCCGAGCCGCCTGTACCGCTTCAGCTACGACGCCGGGAGCGGAAGCTACTCGCTGGACGCCGGCTTCCCGGTCGCCATCAACGACGTCAAGAGCGAGACGCTGGTCATCGACAAGGACTCGACCGGCAAGCTGTGGGCCACCTGGACGCAGTTCGGCCAGGTCATGGTCAACCGGACGACCGGCGGCGACGGCACCTGGGGTACCCCGTTCGTCCTTCCGGTGACCGGCGCCACCGGGCTGGACGCCGACGACATCTCCTCGGCGGTCGCCTTCGGCGGCAACAAGGTCGGCGTGATGTGGAGCAATCAGCCCGTCTCAGCCATGTACTTCTCCATACATGACGACGGGCAGCCCGACGGCACCTGGGAGACCAGTCGCACCGCCATCCAGGGCCCGAAGAACGCCGACGACCACATCAACCTCAAGTCGCTGCAGGCTGACAGCAGCGGGCGCGTGTTCGCGGCGGTGAAGACCTCGATGGACGACCAGCCCAGCCCGCCGCAGAACGCGCCCCTCATCATGCTGCTGGTGCGCGACCCAGCCACCGGCGACTGGGCGAGCCACATGTTCGGCAGGATCGCCGACAGTCACACCCGACCGATCGTCCTGCTCGACCAGGAGCACAACCTTCTCCACATGTTCGCCACCGGTCCCTCCACCCCTGGCACGATCGCCTACAGCGGGACGATCTATGAAAAGACCTCCCCGCTGGACAACGTCTCCTTCGCCAGCGGGGTCGGCACGCCGGTGATCAGGGACGTGGCCAGCGCCGACATGAACAACGTCACCTCGACCAAGCAGAACGTGAACTCGACGACCGGCCTGGTCGTACTGGCCAGCAACGACACCACCAGCCGGTACTGGCACGCCGACGAGTCGCTGGGGACGACCGCGCCCACCGCGCCCACCGCCAGCTTCACCGCCGCGCCGACCTCGGGCGTGGCACCACTGTCGGTGGCCTTCACCGACACCTCGACCGGCCCCCCGACCTCGTGGTCCTGGGCCTTCGGCGACGGCGGCACCTCGAGCGCCCAGCACCCCACCCACACCTACACGGCCGCCGGGACCTACACGGTGAGCCTGACCGCCACCAACGCGGCCGGCAGCGACACCACCACGAGGACGGGCTACGTCACCGTGACCGAGCCCGTCGCCACGCAGACGTTCGCCCCGAGCGCCGACTCCTACGTGAACGCGGTGTCCCCGGGCAAGAACTACGGCAACTTGGACGTCCTCAAGGTCCGCCAGGGCACGGCGAGCTCGGACACGAGCTGGCGCAGCTACCTGCAGTTCAACGTCACCGGCATGACCGGCCCGGTGACGTCGGTGAAGCTCCGCCTGTACGTCACCGACAGCAGCGTCGACGGCGGTGACGTCTACGCTGTGAGCAACTCCTGGACGGAGGCCGGGCTCACCTGGAACAACGCCCCGACGATCGGCGGCACCCCGCTGGCTCGAGCGGGCGCGGTGACCACCGGCACCTGGGCCGAGATCGACCTCGGCGCGGCCGCGGTCAGCGGCGACGGGACCTACAGCTTCGCCCTGAAGAACGCCGTCACCAACAGCGCCTTCTACAACAGCCGGGAGGCCGCCAGCAACCCGCCCCAGCTCATCGTGACCCAGAGCTGATGCCCCTGGACAGCTCGGGTCGCACCGGGCCGGCGGCTGGTGCCGCCGGCCCGGGCTTGGACCTGTATCAACGGGCCAGGTCTGCGATCTTCATGCCATGCCAACCTTTCGCGTCGCCACCTGGAACATCGCCGGCGCCCGCCGGGAACGGACCGGCGAGGTCGACCTGGACGCCGTCCTGGCCGGGGTGAGGGCGCTCGGGACCGACCTGCTGTCGCTGCAGGAGGTCGACCGCGAGCTGGCCCGCAGCCACCGGGCCGACCAGCCCCGGGCGGTCGCCGAGGCGCTCGGTCCGGACTGGTACTGGTCGTATGCGCCCGCGCTGGTCGGCGACGACTACCGGCCGCTCACCGGTCCCGACCCGGGCGGGCCCGCCTACGGCAACGCGCTGCTGTCGCGGCTGCCGCTGGAGGGGGTCGAGCACCTGCGCTTCCCGCCCGCGGGCGGCGGCGAGCAGCGCACCGCGCTGCTCGCCACCATCCGGGTCGGGTCGCGCCCGCTCACCGTCGCGGCCACCCACCTGTCCAACAAGCGGGGGCACAACGTCGGCCAGCTCCGCGAGCTGCAGCGGGTGCTCGCGGCCCAGCCGGCGCCGCGCCTGCTGCTCGGCGACCTCAACCTGCCCTCGACGGTGCTCCTGCTCGCCTCGCAGCGGGGCTGGCCCGAGACCGGGCTCGGCCGCACCTGGCCCGCCTCCCGCCCCACCCAGCAGCTCGACCACGTCCTGCGCAACGACCCGGCCGGAGTGGTCCACCCCCGCGGCAGCCGGGTGGCCACCGCGCCGGTCAGCGACCACCGCGCCCTCGTGGTCGACCTCGAGGTCGCCCCCTGAGCATGCCCGGCCGCTCCCCGCGCCATGATGCGGTGACGGGACGCCGGTCGGCGGGATCCGCTCAGGCGCCCTCGAACACCGGCTTCAGCGCGAAGTAGACGCTGCGGTACTTGCGGTAGGCGTCGGCGTAGATCTCGTGACGCTCCGGATCGGGAAGGTGCTCCTCGGGCCGGTAGGCGACGAACGCGTCCACGGCCTCCGCCACGCTCGAGTGGATGCCCGATCCCACCGCCGCCAGGATCGCGGCCCCGGTCGCCGTCGTCTCCACGCTGGTCGGCACGCGGACCGGGAGGCCGGTCACGTCGGCCTTGATCTGCCGCCACAATGCTCCCTTTGCGCCGCCTCCCACGATCGTGAGCCGGCGGACCTCCAGCCCCGCGTTCCGCATGGCCTCGAGGATGTCCCGGAGGGCGTAGGCGCACCCCTCGAGCAGCGCCCGGGTCATGTGGGCCCTGGTGTGGGCGAGGGTGAGCCCGAAGAAGACCCCGCGGGCGGCCCCGTTCCACTCGGGAGCCATCGCTCCCTGCATGCACGGCAGGTACACCAGACCCTCCGCGCCTGCTGGCACCTCGGCTGCCGGGCCAGTCATCAGGTCGTAGGCGTCGCCCTCCCCGCGGGCCTCCGCGTCCCGCTCGAGCGGCGCGAACTGGTCCCGCCACCAGCGCAGGCCTCCGCCCGAGACGAACCCGGGGTTCTCGAGGAGCCAGACGTCCGGATCGGCGTGCGGGTGGCACTCGACGAGCATCGTGGGATCCTCGCGCGGCCCCGGGGAGGCGGCGCACACAGGCTCTGCGGTGCCGACCACGTCGCACACCTCTCCCGGGGCGAAGACGCCGGCACCGAGGGTGGCCGCCATCTCGTCCCCGCACCCCACCACCACGACCGTCTCGGGCGACAGGCCGGTGGCCTCGGCGAAGGCGGGCGTGACGCGCCCGACCGGCTGTGTCCCCGGGGCGAGCTCGGGAAGCATCGCCGGGTCGATGCCGGTGGCTCCCAGGACCGGTGCAGACCACGTCCGGGTCCGCGGGTCGAGGAGGGCGAGCGAGGAGGCGTTCGAGTAGTCGACGGCGAGCACCCCGGCCGCCTCGCGGAGCGCGTACGATCCCGGCGGCATGAGGTTCGCCGCCTCCGCGAACACCGCGGGCTCCTCGTCGCGGACCCACAGCGCCTTGAACACCGCGTGGGAGGAGTCCAGGTTGGCGCCCACGTGATGGTAGAAGTCCGCCCGCGAGATCTGCCCGGCGAGGGCGGCCGCCTGCGCCTCCGCCCGCCGGTCCATCCAGATCATGGCCGGCCGGACGGGACGACCGTTCCCGTCGCACACCACCATCCCGTCGAGCTGCGACCCGAACGAGAGCCCCCTCACCGCCGGCGGCCCCTCCGGCACCCTGGTCACCAGGCGCGCGATCGTGGCGTGCAGCGCCGCCGTCCAGGCGCGAGGGTCCTGCTCAGCCCAGCCGGGGTGGGGGAAGGCGACGTCGTAGCCCTCGTAGGCGGAGGCCACCAGCCTGCCGTCGGCTGTGTAGAGCGTCGCGTTGGTTCCCTGGCTGCCGATGTCACAGCCGATCACGTAGGGCCCGGTCATGGCGGGAGGTGCCCGGTCACGGACGCGGCCGTCACGACGCCTCCTCGCCCGCCTGGAGCTCCTGGAAGGCCTTGTCGGCGCTCCACCGCTCCCGGATCACCCTCGACAGGGCGCGGGTGACCGCTCTGGGCGACCGGTGCATGAAGACGTTGCGCCCCACCGAGCACCCGATGGCGCCGGCCGCCATGGCCCGCTCCATCCTCCAGAGCAGCTCCCGGTCCTCGAGGCGGGAGCCGCCGGCCAGCACCAACGGGATGCCGCTCGCGGCCTCCACCAGGCGGCCGAACGACTCCTCGTCACCGGGCCAGTTGGTCTTCACGACGTCGGCGCCGAGCTCCGCGCAGAGCCGGACGTTCCGCCGGAGGTACTCGAAGCCGTACTGCTCCTTCAGCTCCTCGACCAAGGCATAGGTGGTCGGGAACTCCGCCTCGGCGATCAGCGGCATGCCGAGCGCCGCGCACTCCCTGCCCACACCGGCCAGGGTGCGGATCATCCCCGGTTCTGCCTCTCCGCCCAGCGCCGTGAACAGGACGACGGCGTCGGCGCCCAGCCGCACAGCCTCCTCCACCAGGGCGATCTGGACCACCTCGGGCTGCCCGCCCGCCGGGTTCGCCGACGCCGAGAGCAGCAGCGCAAGCGAGGTCGTCGGCGAGAACGCCGGCTCCGCGAGACGGATCATGCCCTTGGACATCATGATCACGTTGGCCCCGCCGGCCACCGCCTCGGCGGTCCGGGTTGCGATGTCGGCGAGCGGCTCGAGGAAGGTCGGTGAGGTCATCCCGTGATCGAGGGCGCAGATCAGCGAGACCCCGGCCGGGTCGATCACCCGCTTGAGGCGCATGGACGTTCCGACCTGTGCTGTCACGTGAACCTCCTTCCGGGGCCGCGCCGGACCACCGAGAAGTCGAACGCGTCCGCGAGGTGGAACTCGTGCGAGGAGAGCACCGCGGCGCCGTCCTCGGCGTAGTCCACCTGCCAGAGGTAGAGAAGCAGCTCACCTCGGGGGACGCCCAGCCGGTCGGCGACGGCGTGGTCGGCCCGCACAGGCCGGAACCTCGCGACGCCGTGGTGGATGACGACGCCGAGGTCCCGCTCGAGCACCTCATAGATCGACCGGTGGAGCATCGCCTCGACGACCTGCGCCCGGTCGCCGACCAGCCTGCTCGGCAGGACGTCCCGGGACAGGACGACGGGCTTGCCCTCCGCGGTGCGCACCCGCTCGACGACCAGCACGTCCTGGCCGGGTTCCAGCTCCAGGCGGGCCGCCTCACCGACGGAGGCCGGCTCCACCCATTGTCGTCCCTGCGCGATCCCGGCCCGCATCCCGGCCGCGCGGATCGCCTCGGTGACGCCGAAGTTCAAGTCCAGGCTGTTCGCCACGCGGGGACGCTCGGCGACGTAGGTCCCCGAGCCCCGCCGCCGCAACAGCAGCCCCTCGTCCTCCAGCGCCCGAAGCGCCTCCCGGAGGGTGGCTCGGGACACCCGGAGCTCCGCCGCGAGGTCAGGCTCGGACGGGAGGCGGGTCCCCGCGGGGAACCTCCCCCGATCGAGCCGCTGCCTGAGCTCGTCCTGGACCGAGACCGAGCGCAGCCGCGGCCGAGCCCTCGTTCCCTGCTGTGCCGTCTGCATCCCAGTGATGAGTATATGTCAGACAACTCTGCGAGGGTCAAGACGGCACGCCCGGCCGGGCGCGGCACGGCGGCCACGCTGGCGGCACCCTGGCGGCACCCTGGCGGCCGGACCAGGCCCGCCTGGCTTGACTCGCTCCGGGCACGCCCTTACCATCCGGGGAAGGCCGACACATGTCAGACAAATTCCCCACGCGGCGGCGGCCGCGAGGGAGCAGACAAGGGGGTTGCGCCGTGGCTCAGGAGCGACGCAGAGTCGGGTCGGTGAGCTACGAGGAGGCGGGGGCCGAGTACTTCGTCAAACGACGCCTCAAGCGGCACGCGGCCTTCTGGTCGCTGTGGTCGCTTGGCGTGGCGGCCGTCATCTCCGGCGACTTCTACGGGTGGAACCTCGGGCTTGACGCCGGCGGCTTCGGGGGCCTGCTGATCGCCACGGTCTTCGTCGCGATCATGTACTACGGCCTGTGCTACAGCATCGCCGAGATGTCGCCCGCCCTGCCCCACACGGGTGGCGCCTACTCCTTCGCCCGTTCGGCGATGGGGCCCTGGGGCGGGTTCATCACCGGGCTCGCCGAGAACATGGAGTACGTGATCACCCCGGCCGTGGTGGTGGGCGCCATGGGCTTCCTCATGCACGACGTCGTCAAAGGGCTCTTCGACATCGTGGGCGAGCCCTGGTGGAACAGCCCCGTCACCTGGTGGGCGGTCTTCTACGTCGTGTTCGTGGCGATCAACATCGTGGGCATCGTGGCCACGATGCGGTTCACGGTCTTCATCAACATCCTCGCCCTGGCGATCCTGGCCTTCTTCTTCGTCTCGGTGCTCGTGTCCGGGAAGTTCGACGCGGGCCTGTGGACCAACATCAAGCCCGACGCCGGGGGGTCGACGTTCCTGCCGCACGGGATCGGAGGGATCTTCCCGGCCATCCCGTTCGCGATCTGGTTCTATCTGGCGATCGAGGAGCTGCCGCTCGCGGCGGAGGAGTCCCACGACCCTGCGCGCGACGTCCCGCGAGCGACGATCTGGGGCCTCACCACGCTGGTCGTCACCGGAGCGCTCACACTCTTCCTCAACACCGGCGTCGACGGCGGCGCGGCGAAGATCGGCGTCTCGGCCACGCCGCTGTTCGACGGGTTCAAGGGGGTCTTCGGCGACGGCACGGCGGCCGAGCTGCTCGCGCTGATCGGGCTGGTTGGGCTGATCGCGAGTTTCTTTACGATCATCTACGCCTACGGCCGCAACACTTACTCGCTGTCGCGGGCCGGCTACTTCCCGAAGTGGCTGTCGCTCACGCACAGCAAGCGCAACACCCCCCACATCGCCCTGATCGCAGGCGCAGTCGTCGGCTATGCGCTGGCCGTCCTGATCTACGAGCTGGGGAAGCGCGGCGGCCAACTGGCGGGGCAGATCGTGGGTGCGCTGCTGTACATGGCGGTGTTCGGCGCCGTCATCTCCTACTTCATGCAGTGCCTGTCGTTCGTCATGCTCCGCCGGAGACTGCCGAACATCGCCCGGCCGTACCGCAGCCCCGTCGGCGAATGGGGAGCGGGAATCGCCGGTGCCATCGCGCTCGTCTCGCTGATATCGCTGTACTCCAATGACAGCTACCGGCCGGGCGTGTACGGGACCCTGATCTACTTCGTGCTCGGCATCCTCTACTTCGCCATCGCCGGCCGGCACCGTCTGGTGCTCTCCCCAGAGGAGGAGTTCGCCGTCACCAGGGGTGAGCACGGACACCCCGAGACCGAGGGCTACGGCACCACGCACGTCACGGACATCGGAGCAGCGGGCGCGGCGGCCAAGAAGGCTCCCACCACCTGAAGCGCACGCTTCCTGCGCCGGTAGGCCGCAGCCGCAGACGAGGGCGCCTCCCCGGCCAGCCGGGGAGGCGCCTTGGCGGCGGCCGTCGGGTCCGGCGCTACCTGACGAGGATGCGGACGCAGTCGATGCCGGCGGCGAGCTTGGCCGCGCGCATCAGCGGCACCCGGTGCGACCCGTCGCCCATGGTCACACACAGCCGCTTGGGCCCGGCGGTCAGCGCGTTGACCGACACCGACACCCGCGACAGCCCCGCGCCGCCGCCGCCGTCCTCGACCGCCCTGAAGAACTCCAGCGGGGTGGTGTCGGCGTCGGGCACGCTGGCGCCGTCGCGCAGGGCCTGGACGTACAGGTGCAGGTGGCCGCGGACGATGCCGGCGGGGTCAAGGACCGACATCTCCCGGTAGTAGCCGCCCTCGGCGGCTTTGAGGAAGCGGTCGCGGACCAGGTTGCGGGTGCTGATGGTGACCTGGAACGGCTGGCCGGCGCGGGGTTGGCGGGGGAAGCGGGCGAGCAGCACCGCGGGGGTGGCGGTGGGGACCTCGCCGGCGTCGGTGGCCACGCAGCGGGGGGCCTGCTCGAAGCCGTCGTGGGGTGGCAGGGCGCTGTCGCTGCAGCTGGTGGCAAGGGTCGCGGGCGGCTGCGCCGCGGCGGTGGTGGGGGGCCCGCCAGCGGTGCTGGGCGCGGTGGTGCTGGGGGTGGGGTCGCCTGGGCTGGGGGGGCTGGTGGTGGGGGCGGCCTGGGCGGTGGTGGGGGGCGCGCCCGTGGTGGCGCTGGACCAGGCGCTGGACGAGGCGCTGGTCTGGCCGGCGGCCTTGGCCGAGGGGAGCACCTGGTAACCGGCGCTCGCCAGGGCGAGCAGGAGCAGCGCGGCGAGCAGCAGGTACGGCCAGCGCAGTCCCGGCGCCGCTCGGTGCCCGGACGGGAGGCTGGGTCGTGGCATACGTCGACCACCTTTCATGGGGGGATGCGGCCGCTCGCGGCCGCACGGCGAAAGGGTGCGTACCAGGCCGGGCCGCATGGCGGCGCGGCGCAGCTGAGGTTGACCTCTAGGACTGGAACGTCGCGACCGTGGGGGCGGCCGTTGGAACGTTGTCACTGGGGGATGACGGGTTTCAGGCTAGGTTCCCTCGCGGTGTAAGTCAAATCACCCATATCACCCTGCTGGGCAGGGAAGACGCACCCAGGAGGCCGTTTCTGGGTGGGAGGGGCGGAGCTGCGGCGTCATCGGTACTTCCCCCGAGACAGCGGGCCGGCCGGGCCTCAGGTCGAGTCGATCGTCGCGATCGTGGCCCCGGTGGGGACGGTCTGGCCCTCGGTCACGCTCAGGCCGGTGACGGTCCCCTCCTGGTGGGCGATGACGTGGTTCTCCATCTTCATCGCCTCGAGCACCACGATCGTCTGGCCGGGGGTGACCTTGTCGCCGTCGGCCACCAGGACCTTGACGATCGTGCCCTGCATGGGGGTCTGGACGACCTCCTTGCCGGGCCCGCCGGACTCGGCCCGGGCCCGCTCGAGCGCCTTGGGGGAACGCGGCGTCCGCACCCGCTCGGGGATCCTGACCGGTTCCTGCGCGAAGACGTCGACGTCGAAGCGCTTGCCCTCGAGCTCGATGACCAGGCGGCGCGGGGGCGCCTTGGCGACCTGCTCGCCCGCGGGCTCCTCGGCCGGCACGGCGGGGGTGAGCGAGGAGAGGTCCATGCCGTGCTCGACCAGCACGGTGGACACCTCGCCAGCCGCGAACGCGGGGTCGAGCATGGCGAGCCGGTGGAACGGGATGGTGGTCGGCACGCCCTCGATGACGAACTCGTCGAGGGCGCGCAGCATCCGCCGCCTGGCCTGGTCCCGGCCCTCGCCCCAGACGATGAGCTTGGCGAGCAGGGAGTCGTAGGCCTGGGGGACGGTGAAGCCGGCGCGAACGCCGGCGTCCACCCGCACGCCAGGCCCGGACGGCTCGCGCCAGGCCGTGACCGGCCCGGGCGCCGGCAGGAAGTTGCTGCCCGGGTCCTCGGCGTTGATGCGCACCTCGATCGCGTGCCCGTGGGGCCGCAGGCCGTCCCAGTGGGACGGGACGGCCTCGCCGGCGGCGACCCGGAGCTGGGCGTGGACCAGGTCGATGCCGGCGGTCAGCTCGGTGACCGGGTGCTCGACCTGGAGCCGGGTGTTCATCTCCAGGAAGTAGACGTTGCCGGTGCGCGGCTCGTAGAGGAACTCGACCGTGCCCGCGTTCTCGTAGCCGGCCGCCCGGGCGACGTCGCAGGCCGCCTTGGCCAGCGCGGCCCGCACCTCCTCGGGCAGGCCGGGCGCCGGCGCCTCCTCGACCAGCTTCTGGTGGCGGCGCTGCAGGGAGCAGTCCCGCTCGCCCAGGAACACCACCTCGCCCTGGCAGTCGGCCAGGATCTGGGCTTCCACGTGGCGCGGGGCCGCCAGGTAGCGCTCGACGTAGATCTCGGAGCGCCCGAACGCGGCCTTGGACTCCCGCTCGGCCGACTCGAGCGCGTCCGCCACCTCCTCGGGCGTGCGCACCACCTTCATGCCACGGCCGCCGCCGCCGAAGGCGGCCTTGAGCGCGAGCGGGTAGCCGTGCTCGGCCCCGAACGCGATGGCCGGGTCCGGGCCGGTCAGGGGCTCGACCGTCCCGGGCACGAGCGGCGCCTTGGCCTGCTCGGCCACCTTGCGGGCCGAAACCTTGTCGCCCATGGCCGCGATCGCGGCGGGCGGGGGACCGACCCAGCGGATCCCGGCGTCGATCACCGCCTGGGCGAAGGAGGCGTTCTCGGCCAGGAAGCCGTACCCGGGGTGGACGGCGTCGGCCCGGGCCCGCCTGGCCGTCTCCACGATGAGGTCGACGTTGAGGTAGCTCTTGGCCGGGGCGGCCTCGCCGATGTGGTACGCCTCGTCGGCCAGCTCCACGTGGAGGGCGTCCCGGTCGGCGTCGGAGTACACGGCGATGCCGGCCACGCCCAGCTCCCGGCAGGCCCGCAGGACGCGCACGGCGATCTCGCCACGGTTGGCGACCAGGACCCTCTCCACGGCTGTCTGTCCTCCTCGACGACCCGGCTGTCGGCCAAGCGTAGCTCAGCGCATCTCCCCGGAGGAATCAGGCCGAGGTGGAGCGGGCGCCTCAGGGGTCCTTGCCCCAGGTCGAGCGCAGGCTGTGACTCCAGCGGCTGCCCGGCTCGTAGGCGCGGATCCCGAGCCCGGGCCGGACGTTGGTGGCCCAGGGACGCAGCTCGCGGTCGCGGTCCCTGGCCACCAGCCGGTCGATGGCCAGGGCGAGCACCGCCGACTCGTCGCGTTCCAGGGCCCCCTTGACGACCCGGAAGCGCAGGCCGTCCGGGGTGCGCAGCACCTCGATGTCGCCCTCCCGGGCCTCGTGCGCGGTCACAGTGGGATGTTGCCGTGCTTGCGGGGCGGGCGCAGCTCACGCTTGGTCATGCACATCTCGAGCGCGGTGCAGAGCCGCTGGCGCGTCACCTGCGGCTCGATGACCTCGTCGACGTAGCCGCGCTCGGCCGCGATGAAGGGGTTGGCGAAGCGCTCGGTGTACTCGGCGACCAGCTCGTCCCGGCGGGCGGCGGGGTCGTCGGCCTTCTCGAGCTCGCGCCGGAAGACGATGTTGACCGCGCCCTGGGGGCCCATCACCGCGATCTCCGCGGTGGGCCAGGCGTAGTTGACGTCGGCCCGCAGCGGCTTGGACGCCATGACGTCGTAGGCGCCCCCGTACGCCTTGCGGGTGATCACGGTGATCTTGGGCACCGTCGCCTCGGCGTAGGCGTACAGCAGCTTGGCCCCGTGCCGGATGATGCCGCCCCACTCCTGGCTCGTCCCCGGCATGAACCCGGGCACGTCCACGAAGCTCACGATCGGGATGTTGAAGGCGTCGCAGAAGCGCACGAAACGGGCGCTCTTGATCGAGGCGTTGATGTCGAGCACCCCGGCCAGGTGCAGCGGCTGGTTGCCGACCACGCCGACCGGCCGCCCGTTCAGGCGGGCGAAGCCGATCACGATCGACTCGGCCCACGCCTGCTGGACCTCGAGGAACTCGCCGTCGTCGACCACCCGCTTGACCACCTCGCGGATGTCGTAGGGCTGGTTGGGGTTGTCGGGGATCAGGTCGATGAGGCTCGGGTCCTCGCGCCGCGGGTCGTCGCTGGGCTGCCGCCGGGGCGGGTCCTCCATGTTGTTCAGGGGCAGGTAGCCAAGCAGCGAGCGGGCCAGGTCGAAGCACTCGTCCTCGTCCTCGGCGGCGAAGTGGGCGGTGCCCGACTTGGTGGCATGGGTGATCGCCCCGCCGAGCTCCTCGAAGGTGACGTCCTCGCCGGTCACGGTCTTCACGACCTCGGGACCGGTGATGAACATGTAGGAGGTCTCCTTCACCATGAGGATGAAGTCGGTGATGGCGGGGGAGTAGACCGCACCGCCTGCCGACGGGCCCATGATCAGCGAGAGCTGGGGCACCACCCCGGACGCCTGCACGTTGCGCCAGAAGATCTCGGCATAGCCGGAGAGCGCGACCACGCCCTCCTGGATGCGGGCGCCGCCCGAGTCGTTGATGCCGATGCAGGGCACGCCCATCTTCACCGACAGGTCCTGGACCTTGCAGATCTTCTCGGCCATGACCTCGCCGAGCGACCCCCCGAACACCGTGAAGTCCTGGCTGAACACGCACACCCGGCGGCCGGCCACGGTGCCGTAGCCGGTGACCACGCCGTCGCCCGGGATCTTCTTGCTGTCCATCCCGAACGCGGACGCGCGGTGCACCGCGAACATGTCCAGCTCGATGAAGGAGCCCGGGTCGAGGAAGGCGTCGATGCGCTCCCTGGCGGTCAGCTTGCCCTTGTCGTGCTGGACCTCGACCGCCGCCTTGGTGCCGGCGTGGAGCGCCCGCTCCCTGCGGTTGCGGAGCTCGTCGATCCGCTCCTTCATCGTCTTCGGCTTCACTGGCGGCACGTGAACCTCCCGGCAGGTGCGGTCCCGGCGCTCGCCGAGCCGATGGTCCACTGTGCATTGTATGAACAGCCCTGCCTGGGGGGTAACCTTCCCGACCGGTGAGGCCGTATCGAGCGGAGGAATGGGGACCTGTGACACGCGCATCGGGCCCGGCGGGCGCCGGGGAGGGGCTGGGCGGGTACCGTGACCGCGTCCGCCGGGCGCTCCCCGCCTTCTTCGAGCCGCTCGAGGTCGCCGCGGTCCTGCCGAGCACCATGCTCCGGGCCGCCGAGCTGGCGGCCCGGGGTGCCCCGGAGGGCGCGACAGTCGTGACCGACGTCCAGACCGCCGGTCGGGGACGCCTGGACCGGACCTGGTCCGCCCCGCCAGGCACCTCGCTGCTGCTGACCGTGGTGCTGCGGCCCCCCCTGGCCGGCACCGAGGCCTGGCTGGCCACTGCCGCGGCCGGCGTCGCCCTGGTCGACGCGGTCCGTGAGGTGCTGGCCGGGCCCGCCGCCGTCCGTGAGGTGCTAGGCGGGCCCGCCGCCGGCGGTGAGGTGCTGGGCGGCCCCGCCGCCGGTGGGGGGGCGCCGGCCCGAGCGGCCCGGGGGCCTTGGGCGGTGCCGGCGGTCGGGCTGAAGTGGCCGAACGACCTGCTGGTGGGCGGCCGGAAGACCGCCGGCCTGCTGGCCGAGGCGCGGGTGGCCGGCGGCCGGCTGGAGTGGGTCCTGCTCGGCATGGGGGTGAACGTCGGGCAGGGGCCCGACGGCTTCCCGCCCGAGCTGGCCGGCCAGGCAACCAGCGTCGCCCTGGCCGCGGGCGCCCCGGTCGACCGGGCCGCCCTGCTGCGGGCCTGGGCCGGGCCGTTCCTCGCCCGCTACGCCGCGCTCGCGGCCGGCGACACCGCCCGGGTGCTGGCCGACTACCACGACCGGCTGGACACCCTCGGGCGCGAGGTGCGGGCCGACCTGCTCGGGGGCGGCCCGGTCACCGGCACCGCGGTCGCGCTCGGCCCCAGCGGGAGCCTGGTCGTCCGGACCCCTGCCGGCCGCCGCGTCGAAGTCGCCGCCGGCGACGTCCAGCACCTGCGGGCCGGGCCCCCGCGCGGCTCCTGACTTCCCCCGAACGTCTGCCTAGTCGACCCCCGAAGGTCTGCCCAGTCGACGCCTCGCCGGAATAGGCGTCGCCGCAGCAGCCTGGATGCCCTGGGAGGGCGGCTCAGGAGCAGCCCTCTGGGTAGTTCACCTCGGGGAGCCTGCCCGCGTGGAAATACATGACCGTCTTGCCGTCGCTTGCGAACACGATGCGGTAGCCGGCGCGCTCGTGGTCGGCGGGGACGACCGTGAGCAGGCGCGTCCCGTAAAGGTTCTGGCCGACGCTGACGCGGCCCGGGTAGGCCTGGCGGACCTCGGGCTCGGTACTGCCGATGCGGACACCGGCCGACGTCGGGGTGCTGCCGGACTGGACGTCCACCCGGGCGATCCGGCCGCTGCTGACCATGAACGCCACTGGATCGACAACCATGTCACCGACGCGCACCTTCCAACCCGTGGGTACCACGTAGGAGCAGTCGCCGGACGTGTCGCCCAGCCCGACGAGCCGCACGCCGCCCGCGCGCTCGGCCTGCTGGACGGTCATGCCGAACTCGACTGGGCCCATCCCGGTCGGGGTCACCGCACTGGCCGGCGTCAGCCGCCCGGACGGGGCTGGTGCGGAGCTAGGTGGTGCGGTGCCAGGGCCGGGGGTCGCCGTGCCGGGCGTGCTGGTCGGCCCGCCCGACGGTCGGCTGGGCAGCGTCGCGGGGTGGGGCTGGCCGGCCACGCCGGTGTCCCAGAGCCCGCTCACGCGGCCAGTCAACACGGCAGCACCGCCGCCAGCCAGCGCGACCAGCAGCACAACGGCGGTCGTGGCAGCCGCCAGAGCACGGTAGCCCCGGCGCCGCAGCTCGGCCGGGCGGGGGGCCGGGCGGCGCGGCTGGCCGCCCTCGTCGGCGTAGGCGAGCAGGCACGCCCGCAGCTCATCGTCATGCATGGTGCAGCTCCTCTCGTTCCTCGCCGAGCTGGCGGGCGAGTGCCGTGCGACCACGGGCCAGGCGGCTCTTGACCGTGCCCGTGGGGATGCCGAGCTGCCTGGCCGTCTCCTCAACCGAGAGCTGCACGACGTAGTACAAGACGAGGACCTCGCGGTGGCGCTGCGGCAGGCGGCGCATGGCCGTGGCCACCGCTGTGGCGTCGGGCGACAGCTCGGGCACGTCGCCGACGGGCCCGGTTCGCACCAGGGCGGCGAGCGCCCGCCGGCTGCGGCGCAGGTTGCTGCGCGCCCGGTTGAGCGCCACCCGCCGCACCCAGGCCTGCGGGTCGTCGTAGGTACAGATCCGCGGCCAGCGCACGGCCGCCCGCGCGAAGGCCTCCTGCACAACGTCCTCGGCCTCGCCCACGTCGCCGACAACGGCGAACAGCTGGCGCACCAGGCGGGGATAGGTCGCGGCGAAGAACCGCTCAAAGTCGTCGTCGGTCGCCACCAGTACCTCCTGCCCACCAGCTTCGCCCATCCACCCGCGACACGCCGCCCGCCGGGAACCGGTTCCTCCCCACATGGTCACGATTCGGCGACGTCGCCGCGCAGGTCCGGGAACCCTCGCCCGCCTGCCGCCATCCGCGCAGTGGCTCAGCCGAGACGGAAGATCTTCACGATCAGCGGGGTGTCGGCGATCGTATGGGGCGCGATGGCGTGATAGGCCCAGACGTGGACCCAGGCGTTGCCGGTGCGCAGGGTCAGGACCGTCTTGATCATGCCCGGGCCGAGGTACTGCAGGAACAGGAAGATCACCGACAAGGCCACCGCGCCCGGGGTGGTGAAGACCTGCCACCCGTCGAAGCAGTGCAGCAGCGTGTAGGTGACGCCGCCGAGGATCACCGTGGTGGCCGTCGACCCGGTGAGTCTGCGGTAGCGCGGGACCAGCACGCACTGGACGAAGATCATCGTGGGCAGGACCGTGCCGACGAAGTACACCGCGAACGACAGCGGCGCGCCCAGCGCCAGCTGCCGGACGCTCAGGTCGAAGATCGCCGAGCTCAGCCCGAGCAGCTCCACCACGCACTCGATCAGCAGCACCACCACGATGACGAGCACATCGTTGCGCAGGTCGGTGGACTTCAGGTTCAGCTGCGTCGCGGAGTACCGGCGGCGGAAGTACAGGTAGGGCGCCACCGCGAAGACGGCGAAGTTGTAGGCCGCCCAGACCCCCACCTCGAGCGGCGTCACCGGCTCGTCGGTGCCGTACAAGGTGCCGGTGAGGTGGAAGCTGATCGGGTGGAAGCCCAGGGCGGTGCCGAGGACGAAGCCGCCGACAAGGCCGCCGATCCCGTACCCCACCAGCGACAGCGTCTCCTGCAGGGCGGCCGCGCGCTGGGGTGCCCGGGCGGCGAGGTCGGGCACCACCCGCCTGCGGGTCAGCGCGAACACCACCGCCATCAGGGCGAGGACCTCGACGATGGCGACGTTGGGAGCCAGCACCTGGGTCACGAACGGTGCGCCGTGCAGCCCGGGACGGTGAAACGGCAGGTGGCCCCGCGCGATGAGCACGACCGCCACGTTCGCGGCCAGCCAGGCGATGACGGTGATCCGCACGCTTGGCTCGGCGAGCAGCCGGGCGAGCCAGGATCCGGCTTCGCGGGCCGGCGGCGCTGCCTGCGGTGGCCCGGTGCCTGCTTGCTGGTCTACCTCATCATCCTCCATGGGACGCCCCTCAGCCGCTGACCGGTGCTCGATCCGCGCCGACGCTATACCCGCCGCCCTCCGCCCGGAAGGCGCACCCAGCCTCCGGCCAGCCCTGGGAAGCGTACTGCCGGGCCTGGGCGAAGGAAGAGGGGTT
>DASYUT010000331.1 GCA_036000965.1 Actinomycetes bacterium | reverse complement strand
CTATGTCGCCATTGGTCAGAAGGAATCTACCGTAGCCCAGGTCAAGAAGACGCTCGACGACTACGACGCAATGGAATACACGATCATCGTTGATGCATCTGCGGCCAGCCCGGCTGCGATGCAGTACATTGCACCTTACGCCGGATGCGCGATGGGTGAGTACTTCCGCGACAACGGACAGCATTCACTGGTCATCTACGATGACCTCTCGAAGCACGCGGTCGCCTACCGGCAATTGTCACTGCTGCTACGCCGGCCGCCGGGACGCGAGGCGTTCCCGGGTGACGTCTTCTACCTGCACTCGCGTCTGCTCGAGCGCGCCGCCAAGATGTCCGACGAGCGCGGTGCCGGCTCGCTCACCGCGCTGCCGATCATCGAGACCCAGGCCGGCGACGTCTCCGCCTACATCCCCACCAACGTCATCTCCATCACCGACGGGCAGATCTACCTCGAGCCCGACCTGTTCAACTCGGGCGTGCGGCCCGCCATCAACGTCGGCATCTCGGTCTCCCGGGTGGGCGGCAGCGCCCAGATCAAGGCGATGAAGCAGGTGGCCGGGACGCTGCGCATCGACCTGGCCCAGTTCCGCGCCCTGGAGGCGTTCGCGTTGTTCGCCTCCGACCTGGACCGGGCCTCACGGGCCCAGCTCGAGCGGGGCGCTCGCATGGTCGAGCTGCTCAAGCAGGGCCAGTACGAGCCCATGCCGGTCGAGAAGCAGGTCATCTCGATCTGGGCCGGCACCAAGGGCTACCTCGACACGATCCCGGTCGAGGACGTCCGCCGCTTCGAGGCCGAGCTGCTCGAGTTCATGGACGCCGAGCACCCCGACGTCGGCGAGCACATCCGCACCCACGGCGACCTCCCCGAGGACGTCGAGGGCAAGCTCAAGGACGCCGTGGAGGAGTTCAAGGACAGGTTCCGCACCTCTGGGGGGAAGAAGCCGCCCAGGGAGGCCGAGGCCAGGGCCATGGAGGAAGGCGAGGAGGAGCGCCACTCGGTGAAGCGGTACCGCCGCAGCCCCGAGGAGTTCCAGCAGGAGGCCGGCCCGGCCGGCCGCGGCGCCCCGCCGAGCCCGTAAGCCATGGCCGGCCAGCTCCGGGTCGTCCGCCGGCGCATCCGCACGGTGCAGTCGACCATGAAGATCACCCGGGCCTTCGAGCTCATCTCGGCCTCCCGGGTGGCCCGCGCCCAGCAGCGCGTCCAGCAGGCGCGCCCCTACACCACCGAGGTCACCCGCGCGCTCACCAGCGTGGCCAACACCGAGCTCACCATCTCGCACCCGCTGCTCGAGCAGCGGGCCGAGGTGAACGCCGCCGCGGTGCTGGTGATCGGCTCCGACCGGGGGCTCGCCGGCCCCTACAACGCCAACGTGCTGCGCACCACCGAGGAGCTGCTGGCCCGGCTGCGCCAGGACGGCGTCGAGCCCAGGATGTACGTGGTCGGGCGCAAGCCCACGGCCTACTACCGCTTCCGGCAGCGCCCGGTCGCCGAGTCGTGGGTGGGCTTCTCCGACCGGCCCGCCTACGACGACGCCAAGCAGGTGGCCGACACCATGCTCGAGGCCTTCCTGGACCACGAGGTGGACGAGATCCACGCGGTGTTCACCGACTTCGTCACGGCCGTGACCCAGCGGGCCAAGGCGACCCGGTTCATCCCCCTGGTGGTCGAGGAGACCACTGAGCGGCCGCCGCACCCCATCCCCATGTACCTCTACGAGCCGGACGCCCAGGCGGTGCTGGACGCCCTGCTCCCCAGGTACATCGAGGCACGGGTGTTCACCGCGATGCTCGAGTCGGCAGCCTCCGAGCACGCCGCCAGGCGCAAGGCGATGAGCGCCGCCACCGACAACGCCGAGGAGCTGATCGAGGACCTGACCCAGGAGTACAACCAGGCCAGGCAGGCAGCGATCACCCAGGAGATCATGGAGATCGTCGGAGGCGCGGAAGCCCTCCAGGGAAGCGGGAGCTGAGACGAACATGGCCACGCTAGCGATCGGGCAGGACACCAGCCGGGGGACGGGGCGCATCACGCGGGTCATCGGCCCGGTGGTCGACGTGGAGTTCGCACCCGACGAGATCCCCCCGATCTACAACGCCGTCACCGTCGACACCACCATCGACGAGCAGACGACGACCATCACCTGCGAGGTGGCCCAGCACATCGGCGACAACATGGTGCGCGCCATCGCCATGCAGCCCACCGACGGCCTGGTCCGGGGCGCGCCGGTGACCGACACCGGCGCGTCGATGACGGTCCCGGTCGGCCCGGAGACCACCGGGCACGTGTTCAACGTGTTCGGCAAGGCCCTCGACGACCCGGACTTCCGGGGCGACACCTACTGGCCGATCCACCGGCACCCGCCCGCCTATGACAAGCTCGAGTCCAAGACCGAGATGTTCCAGACCGGCATCAAGGTCATCGACCTGCTCGAGCCCTACGTGCAGGGCGGCAAGATCGGCATGTTCGGCGGCGCCGGGGTCGGCAAGACCGTGGTCATCCAGGAGATGATCCACCGGGTCGCCGAGGAGCACAGCGGCGTGTCGGTGTTCGCCGGGGTGGGGGAGCGGACCCGGGAGGGCAACGACCTGTTCCGCGAAATGAGCGAGTCGGGCGTGATCGACAAGACCGCGCTGGTGTTCGGCCAGATGGACGAGCCGCCCGGCGTGCGCCTACGGGTCGGGCTGGCCGCGCTCACCATCGCCGAGTACTTCCGGGACGAGATGGGCCAGGACGTGCTCCTGTTCATCGACAACATCTTCCGCTTCGTCCAGGCCGGCTCGGAGGTGTCCACCCTGCTCGGCCGGATGCCGAGCGCGGTCGGCTACCAGCCGACCCTGGCCGACGAGATGGGCGAGCTGCAGGAGCGCATCACCTCGGCCGGCGGCCACTCGATCACCTCGCTGCAGGCGATCTACGTGCCCGCCGACGACATCACCGACCCGGCCCCGCACACCACCTTCGCCCACCTGGACGCTACCACGGTGCTCAGCCGGGAGATCTCCCAGCTCGGCATCTACCCGGCGGTGGACCCGCTCACCTCGACCTCGCGCATCCTCGACGCCCGCTACGTCGGCGACGAGCACTACACGGTGGCCCGCCGGGTCCAGGAGATCCTGCAGCGGAACAACGAGCTGCAAGACATCATCGCGATCCTCGGGGTCGACGAGCTCAGCGAGGACGACAAGGTCACCGTCAACCGGGCCCGCCGGATCCAGCGCTTCCTGTCCCAGCCCTTCTACGTGGCCGAGCAGTTCACCGGGGTCAAGGGCAAGAGCGTCCCGCTCGACGAGACCATCGCCTCGTTCAAGGCGCTCGCCCAGGGCGAGTACGACCACCTGCCCGAGCAGGCCTTCTTCAACGTGGGCGGCATCGAGGAGGCCGAGGAGAAGGCTAAGTCGATCGAGGGCGAGGAGTAGCCGTGGCCGCCCTGGAGGTGCACCTGGTCACCCCCGAGCGGGAGGTGTGGACCGGGGAGGCGAGCTTCGTGCGGGCCCGCGGGGTCGACGGCGACCTCGGCATCCTGCCAGGGCACGCCCCCCTGCTGGCCGCGCTCACGGTCGGGCCGGTGTTCATCGAGGCCGACGGCGGCCGGACCGCGGTCGCGGTGGACGGCGGCTTCCTCCACGTCGCCAGCCAGGAGGACGACGTGACCAGGGTCGACATCCTGGCCGAGCACGCGGTCCTGCAGGAGGAGCTCGGCGACGAGGACACGTCCGCCTTCGAGCAGCGGGCCGAGGAGCTCCGGGGCGAGGGCCGCTACGACGAGGCCAGGGACGAGGCAGCCAAGGCGACCACCCGCCGCAACCTGGGCGAGGGCGGCTGACGCCTTAGGGCTCGCCGCTCGATGCCTTGGCAAGCTCGACCCCTCTGGTGTGCAAGCTCGACCCGTCTGGCCTGGGCGGTTCGCGACGACCCGACCGAGGAGGGAAGGGGGTAGGGTGCGCGCATTCCCGCTCGAGGCCGGCGGCGGGGACCCGGCAGAGGAGGACCACGCCACCTCCCAGGCGCCCGGCGGCCTGCCCGAGGCGCTGCTCGAGGTGACCACCGCGCTGAACCGCGGCCTCGGCCGCCAGGAGGTCTTCGGCCGGATCGCCATCCAGCTCCGGCGGCTCGTGCCCTTCACCAGCCTCACCATCGGCCGGGCCGACCCGGAGGCCAGGGGCGATCGAGCACGAGCGTGGCTACGTGGTGGACGTGCGGGCCGACCTCCGCTACGGCCCCCACTACGGGCTCGAGCAGAGCGGTGTCACCGCGGTCGCGGTCGCCCCGCTGGTCGCCAGGGGACGGGCCTTTGGCACAATCGGCCTCGGCCACCCGGAGCGGGGGTTCTACGACGAGCGAGCCCTCACGCTGCTCGAGGAGGTCGCCCGCCAGGTCGCCGCCGTGCTCGACGTCGCCCTGCTCCACCAGGAGGTGGTGGAGCGCAAGGCGAACCAGTCGGCCCTGCTCGCCAAGCTCATCTCCGCGCAGGAGGAGGAGCGCAAGTCGATCGCGGCCGACCTGCACGACGACACCATCCAGGTCCTGGCCGCCGCGCTGATCCAGGTCGACCGGGTCACCATGGCCAGTCCAGAGCTTCAGCCCGAGCTGCTCGGCAAGCTGCGGACGACCCTCCAGACGACGATGGCGAGCGCCCGCAAGCTGATGTTCAACCTCCGCCCGCCCGTCCTGGACGCCGAGGGGCTGGTCCCCGCGATCCGCCAGCAGCTCGACCTCCTCCGGAACGAGGAGGGGATCGAGGCCGAGCTCGACTGCGACCTCGACCGCCGGCTCGACCCGATGGTCGAGACGGTCGTGTTCCGCCCTGCAGGAGGCGCTGCACAACGTCCGCAAGCACGCCCACGCGAGCCGCGTCCGGGTCGAGGTGCACGCGGGACTCGACGCCCTGGTCACCGCCGTCCTGGCCGATGACGGGATCGGCTTCGACATGGACGAGGTGCTGCCGCAGGCGCTCGCCGGCGGCCACCTCGGCCTGCACTCGCTGCTCGAGCGCGTCGACCTGGCCGGCGGCAGCATCGACCTGGACTCCCGCCCGGGCGCCGGCACCCGCGTGACCGTGAGCGTCCCGGTCACCCTCGGGGGCGGCCCGGGATGATCAGAGTGCTTCTCGCCGACGACAACGACATGCTGCGCCAGGCCCTGGCCGAGGCGCTTGAGGACCACCCAGGCATCCGGGTCGTCGGCCACGCCAGCAACGGGCGGATGGCTTGCAGCGCCGCGGTCGCGCTCGACCCGGACGTCGTCGTCATGGACATCCGGCTCCCGGTGATGTCCGGACCGGCGGCGACCGCCTGGCTGTCGGGCCGGTGCCCGGCCGTGCGCGTCGTCGGCCTCACCGCCTACGACGACGAGGCCCTGCACCAGGCCATGGCCCGTGCCGGCGCAGTGGCCGTGCTGGTCAAGGGTGTCTCCATCAACGAGATCGTCGACGCGATCCTCTCGTCGGCCGCCGCCTGACCGCAGGGTTGCCTGAAGCGCGCGACGCGCCCTTTCCTCAAGCGCGCGACGCGCGTGCATGAAGCGCGCGAGGTCGGGCTATCCCGTGCCTGAAGCGAGCGAGGCGCCCGTGCCTGAAGCGCGCGAGGCTGGGCTATCCGCTGGGTTGCAGGGACCGGCAGAAGGCGTCGAGCACCCGCCGGGCCCGGTCGGCGCGCGTGGCCGCGCCACCGACCGCGTCCGCCTCCGCGTAGGTGGCTGACGCACCGCCCTCCTTGTCCAAGGCGTACCAGCCGGCGATCGTGCCCGCGTCCACCTCGGGGTGGAACTGGACACCGACCACGCTGCCGATCCGGAACGCCTGGTTGGCATAGAGGTCGCCCCTGGCCAGCAGCACCGCATCAGGGGGAAGGTCGAAGGTGTCCCGGTGCCAGTGGAACACCTCGGCCGCTTCGGGCAGGGCGCCGAGGACCGGGTCGGCCCGACCGGCCGGGGTTAGCTCGATCTTCACCCAGCCGATCTCGAGGCCAAGGGCGCCAGGGTAGGCGCGCCCGCCCAGGGCGTGCGCGGCGAGCTGGGCGCCCAGGCAGATCCCGAGGACCGGGGCCTGGTCGGCGGCGGCCGTACGGATCAGGGCCATCGTCACCTCCAGGTGCGGCCATGCCGCCACGTCGGCGATGCCCATCTCGCCGCCGAGCACGACCAGCCCGGCGGCCTCCCCGAGGCTTGCCGGCACGGGCTCGCCCTCCCCGGCCCGGACCACCCGCAACTCGACCCCGGCGGCACGGGCCGCGGCGACCAGCAGTGCTGGGGGTGCGTCGGGCTCGTGCTCGATGACGACCAGCGTGGGGGCCTGGCGCGCTCCTGGCTCGCGCTCGGCCGTTCGTGGGCCCACCGTGGGCTGGCGCTGTGCTCGAGCGGGCTGGGCTGCTGCGCCCGCCGTGGCCTGGCGCTCCGCTCGTGAAGGCTGGGCCGCTAGTGCGCCCACCGTGGTCACGGGGCCAGCACCGCGTCGACCAGGGCGGGCAGGAGGGTGCCGGCCTCGCCGAGGAGGACCGCATCGGCCAGCTCGTCGACCGGGGTCGGCTCCCGGTTGACCACGACCAGGGCGGCGCCCGCGCGCCTGGCCACCAGGGGCAGGCGTGCGGCCGGCTGGACGACCAGGGAGGAGCCGACCGTCACCAGCGCGTCGCAGTCCGACGCCAGCGTCTCGGCCCGCTCCCAGACCTCGGGCGGGATGCCCTGCCCGAACGAGACCGTCGCCGCCTTGAGGATGCCGCCGCAACGGAGGCAGGGCGGGTCCTCCTCGCCCGCGTCGACCCGGGCCACCGCCTCGCCCATGGGCGTGCGGTCGCCGCAAGCCAGGCAGGCAACGATCCGTCCGGTGCCGTGGATCTCGCACACCAGCTCCGGCGGGAGTCCGGCGTCGAGATGGAGCCCGTCGATGTTCTGGGTCACCACCCCGGCCAGGCGGCCCGCCTCGGCCAGCCGGACGCACGCCAGATGGGCCCGGTTGGGGCGGGCGCCGAGGTGGTGGAGCTCGCAGCGGAGCTTCCAGGCCAGCCGTCGGGTGGCCTGGTCGGCGACGTAGCGGCGGAAAGCGAGCGCACGGGGGTCGTAGCGGGTCCACAGCCCTCCCGGCGAGCGGAAGTCCGGGATGCCAGACTCCTCGACCATCACACTAGGGGTGTACAGGATGAACACTCGTTCGATAGACTCTCCGCTCCGTCACGACGATGAGCAGGACGGGATGAAGGTAGCGATCTACGCCCGCTTGAGCAAGGACAACTCAGGCGTCTCCGAGAACGTTGAGATTCAGATCCAGGAGACGAAGGCGTATGCACGCTCCATGGGCTACCGGATCGCTGGGATCTTCTCAGACAACGACATCTCAGCGTCCAAGTACTCCAAGAAGCCCCGTCCAGGCTACCAGACGCTTTTGGCAGCAATCCACCGGAATGGTGTTGAGGCAATCCTCATTACGGAGATGCCCAGGCTTTATCGCCGGATGGAAGAATTGCTTGAGGTAATTCGTCTCGCAGAACAAACAGAGCTCAAGCAGATCATTGCCTTGGATGAAGCTGGCTATGATTTGTCAACCGGCCAGGGTATCCATAACGCGATCTCTGCGGTGAACAACGCGATGCTTGAGTCTCGCCGATTGTCTGATCGCCAGAAGCGCAGAATCCGTGCCAAGGCTGCCTCAGGTGCTTCCCATGGCGGACGGCGGTGCTTTGGGTATGAGCCAGGCGGCAAGGGTAGCTGTTCAGCCGGGGTGAATGTGGTCACATGACCGTCGGTGGGTAGGTGCGAGCTGACCGGGTTGACCCGAAGCTCCGTAGGTGCCGATCATGTGGCGCATGTCCGAGCCGCCGCGCGACCTGGCCACCTCGTCGGTCGAGGAGCTGCGCGTGGCGTTGGAGCGGCAGCGTGGGGTCAACACCGAGTTGCGGACGGTGATCGCGGCCCAGGCGGAGTTGCACCAGGCCGAGCTGGCCACCTGGGACGCGGCGCTCGCGGCCAAGGCTGCGCTGATCGCCGAGTCCCGCTCCCAGGTGGCGGTCCTGGCCGACCGGGTCGCCCAGCCCGAGCGCCGGGCGGGTCGGGACTCGTCTGACTCCAACCAGCCGCCGAGTTCCGACAGCCCGTACGCCAAGAAGCCGCCCACGTCCACGGATCGGTCGTTGCGGGGCCGGTCGGGGCGCAAGCCCGGCAGGCAGCCCGGTGCGCTAGGGACGACCCTGGCGCAGGTGGCCGACCCGGACGGCACGATCGTGTGCGCTGCCGACCGGTGCCAGGGGTGCGGGGGTGATCTTGCCGGGGTGCCGGTGGCTGCGGAGCAGGCACGGCAGGTGTTCGAGCCGCCCCCACCGCCGCCGCGGCCGGTGGTGACCGAGTATCGGGTGCAGGCCAGGGTGTGCCCGGTGTGCGGGGTGACCAGCGTCGGGCGGCCACCGCAGGGGTGGGCGGGCGGGTGCAGTAGGGCCCCAACGCCCACGCGCACGCGGCCGACCTGACGTGTGCGAACTACGTGCCGGTTCGGCGGGCGGCCAGGCTGCTCGGCGGCATGCTGGGGTTGGAGGTGTCGGTGGGGTTCGTCGCCGGCGCGCGGGGCAAGGCCGCGGCGCGGCTGGAACCGTTCATGGCCCGGGTGCGCCAGTTGTTCACGACCGGACCATGGCTGCCGCCGGCCATCGCGCCCGGCGCGGGCTGACCGGCCCCGTGTCACGCGGGTTCCCGACCACTGTCGCCGCGGCCCCGCGGCCGTGCCGCTGGCCAGCGGAAACACCCATCCACCCACGGTGAACAGCTACCCGTGAGCCTGCTGGCGAAGGACTCGGCGACGATCAGGGTGGCGTTGTCAGGCGTCACCACCATGCCGTTGGGAAACGCGATGTCGTCCGCCACCTGGCGGACCGACCCGTCGGGGGCGACCAGGGCGATGTGCCAGGGATGAACTCCCCACCGCCGAGAAAATCGAAGTCGCTGCCGTTGACGTAGGTGTTGCTGCGACCGTCCACGACGATCTCGCTCCAGCCCCCAGCAAGGTGGCTCAGATCGGCGTAGGTCTCCCACGGCCCACCGGGCTTGGTGCACTGGAGAAGCCTCGTGCCCGCCGTGACGAGCAGCCACCCGTCGGGCAGCCAATCGATGGAGTACCCGATGGTTGTCGGGGCGTGGGCGACGACCTCGGTGTTGCCGTCGAGATCGACCGCAAGGATTTCCTTGGTACCCCAGTGGGAGAACCAGAGACGATCCTCGTGCCAACGAGGCGATTCACCGATCGCCAGACCAGTCAGCAGGGTCTGCGGTTCGGGCATGGAAGTCTCCTCGGATCGGGTGCACCCGCCGGTGGCGGCCTTTCACAAGGGGATACGAAGTCGTCGAGCCGATATCGACACCGCGGGTAAGGAAAGCCCGCCATCCCAAGGCTCGACAACGTACTGATCTACCGTAAGGCAGCATCCACACTCACTCAACCCGGCATGTCACCAACCCGGTAAACGTTCGTGGTCATCGCACTAGGAGAGACCGGCGATACGACCGGCGAAACTCGCCGCCCGGCCGGGATGGTCACGGTTCATGGGCTGTTCTCCCTGCTGGTCGGCCCGGGTCGGCGCGCAGGATGGACCTCGGGCGCCTTCGGGCAGCCTGAAACCCCGGGCGGGTGAGGCTCGGGGCAGGGGCCGCCTACGCGGCCAGCGGCACCGCTCGGGCGGTGGCGAGCGCGACCGTCAGCCGGGCGAGGATCGCAAGGTCGGCGTGCAGCCGGACCCGCTCGATCCCCCGGAGCCGCAGGGGCAGCAGGCCCCACTGGTGCTTGAGCCGGCCATGCTCCCGCTCGACCGAACCACGCAGCCGGTAGCGCTGCTTCCACCGGGGCGTGCCGCGCGGGATGAGGGTGTGCAGCCGCTGGGCGGTGATCCACCGGCTGGCGGGTGAGCATGCGCCGGCCGGGCAGCGCCATTTCGCCGCCTGCCGCTTGGCGTCGGACCCGGCGAACGTCCACTCGCCGTGCGCGCAGACCGGCGGCTTGTGCCTGCCGGCCTTGACGGCGGGGGTCTGGCGCAGCGGGATGACCGGGTGGCAGCCGCGGCCCTCCAAGCCGACGGAGACCGGGTGTGGTCGTAGCCCATGTCCAGCACGGCGACCTCGGGCCGGAACCGGCGTCCGGTGACCGCCTCCAGCAGCGGGACGGCGAAGCTGGACTCGCTGTCCTTGGCGGTCTCTGTCCGCACGCCAGCGGCAGCCCGGTCGCCACGCACACGAGCTGGTGCAGCTTGTAGCCGTAGAAGCTCCCGGCCGAGCGGGTCGAGACCGCTGAGCGGTGCCCTCAGGTGGCGTCCGGGTCGGAGAACGTCTTGCGCTCCGGGCCGCCCTTGTAGAGGTACCGCTGGCCGTTGGCGTAGGCTGGCAGGTCGCTGGCGTCGATGCGGGGGTCACTCTTTGTTCTTTTTCCTCCTTCCATTTTAGGCTAGGGGTGTGACAAGCTGGCTAGAAATCAGGCTGCTCCAATTTCAAGCTTTACTTGGCCCTCTCCGCTCCAATGAACTGCATCCTTCTCGATGCCCTCACCTGCATACACGTACTGAGACTGCTCAGACTGGATGAGTGCGATCTCCCCGTTCAGGCGCTCCTCAATCCAGGTCCGCAGCAGCGACGTATAGCCAACACCGCGATCTCTGGCAACCTGCCGAAGTTGTTCCGCCATAGCAGGGTCCAACCGAATAGTTACCTGCGTGCCGAGTGTCCGGCGGCCGGGCTGGACTGGGGCTGGTGCCTCTTCCCACTGTTCGTCGTTGTTGGCTTCCTGCTCGAACTCGTCGGCAAGGCTCGCTTCCTCGTCTCGGGAAATTCTGCCCATTGCTTTCCTCCCTCGTTCTCCTCATTCACTGGCGGAAAGGTCAAGAGCATGAATCGCCCTAAGAATCCGCCCCCCCTCGTCAGCCCAGATGATGCCGACCTTCAGCTTCTTGCCTGAATACGGGTCCGCGCCGATCATCATCCAGACTGCGCTACCTTCCTTCTTGTTCCGCCTGTAGCGAGGGTCATTGCGCCAGACGCCTTCCACCTCATGGGGCTTGATGCCACGTTCAGCCAGTTTGTCCTCATTCGCATCATCCCATTCGAAGTCCACCGCTGTAGCCGGATGGCGCACCGACTTGGCCTCCTGACCTCCCTTGCCTTACAGTGTGGGATACATCTTGCACCACACCCTGCGGGAAAGGAAGCCATGCGCCTGAGCACCTTCCTGGTCGCCGACCATGCTGAGGCGGTCGGCGGCAAGCTCTACGTAACGGGCGGCTGCTGGAACAGCATCACCGTCCTGCAACTTCCAGCCACCCACCCACATCTCACCGTCGCTGCGGCGCTCCACATCCCGTGGCGAGCCACCAACCAGCCACACTCGCTGCACCTAGACCTCGTTGATGAAGACGAGCAGTCACGGCTGCCAGAACCGTTGCAAGGCAAGCTCGAAGCGGGCCGCCCTCCTGGGATGCGCGCAGGCGATGAGGCGATCGTCGTCTTGACCTTCAACTTCGATGGTCTGAAGCTTGAGCGCGCCGGTATCCATTCATTCGTTCTGAGCGTGGATGGCACCGAGCTGAGCCGCATCGGCTTCAAGGTGCTTGTCGCAGGTCGAAGCGCTCTCCCAGACGCACCCAGGGAGGCAGACACACTCGATTGACCTATGGGGTAGGCGACTCCGGCTGAGCGGGAGGTGGTTCCGGCGGAGGCTGATCATCCAAGATGTTCACGAGAGCGAGTACTGGATAATCCGGAAATACCCGATAAACGATCCACAGGCGGCCACCTGCACGAGCCACGTAGGCGTTAGGCAGGTTCCCTCGCTTGTAGGGCCAGCATGGCATGCCAGGATTGTCAGGATTGGCCTCGATCATGTCCATGGCGCCATCCAGGAGGACGCGCACCTTCTCGTCCGCCACCTCCCAGAACGGGTCACGGATGCGCCGCAGCGGGGCGTCAAGCTACGTGTAGTCGGGCACTCAGAAATCAGCCCTGTTCTGCTGCTCGCTGCTCGGCAGCTTGCACCCCGCGTAGCAGCTCCCCCGACTGCACAAGGTTCTGATACTCCTTGAACTGGCGCCGGAAGTCGGGGTGCTGGCTCACATGGATCGAGACCAGCCATGCGGTCAGCAGCTCGCGTAGCCCCTGCTCGTCCCCGTGCCGTGTCGCGTCAAGCAACTCCAAGGCGAACCGATCGCGTTCCTGCGGGGTGAGCTGACTTCCGATGAAGTCGAGTGCGCGTGCAAGCTGGTCGATCTCTTCTGTCGTCGCAGGGCCAGCCATCCCGCACCTCCAGAGCACTCACCGCCGCGCCATGGGCTGACCGGTGTGGCACGCCACACGATGACCGTATCACCAAGGGCTACGTAGTGCCTATCGGTCGCCCGCGTGACAGGTTGAACCGACCTACACGGAAGCCGGCCCGGGGTTGGGGTTCTACTCGGCCGGACTCGGCTCGGGGCCACCGGGTCGCTCGCGGCGCTCGCGTAGCCACGTCTGGACGTCGCCCCAGCGCCAGCGGCGCCGCCCGGACGGCAGCACCGTGGCCGGTGGGCCGGTGCCGTCCCGAATCCACCGGTCCACGGTCCTGGCCGACACGGTCAGGACGGCGGCCAGTTCCTTGCGAGAGAGCAGCGTGTTCTCGTCCACTGCGCCGCATTGTGGCGACGCGCGGCGCTCGGTGGCGAGCATCCTGCTGCTCATGCGAAGTTTTCACACTCTTGACGAACTATGGCGAACATGCGAGCGTTGCCGGACGCGAAGCGCCCCGGGCGACCGCGTGAACGGCCCCCGGGGCATGGCCGACACCCCGGGAGGTGCCGACATGCCAGAGCCTACCCGACCACCCGATCCCGCCGAGCTGCGCGCGG
>DASYUT010000330.1 GCA_036000965.1 Actinomycetes bacterium | reverse complement strand
TTCTACGACCAGCCGGTCTGGCTCCCACTGGTGGATACCCCGATTGCATGCCGTTGCCTTCAGTCAGCCAGGGGCACGCCGCTGCGACCGTTACCCACGAGCCCGCCCGACAGGTTTCGAGCGGGCGGCCGGTCGCTGGAGGGGCCAGTAACGCACAGAATGCTGGCATGGCCACCGGGGACGAACCCATCCGCATCGGGATGCAGCATCCCTTCGCCGTCCCGCCGAAGCATCGCGACCCGACTCGCCGGCTGCGCGGGCGGCTGGTGGCGCCGGTCACCGTCTGGACCGCCGGCCACCCGTCCACCGGAGCTGGTCTGACGGTCTCGTCGGTCTTGGTCGCCGAGGGGCAGCCGGCACGCCTGCTCGGCCTGATCGATCCGACCTCCGCGTTCTGGGAAGCGGTCCAGGAGACTCGCGGGTTCGTCGTGCATGTCCTTGGGGCCAGCGACCGGGCGCTGGCCGAGCGGTTCAGCGAGATCCGCCCACCGGTCCATGGTCCGTTCGATCGCTTGGAGGTGGCCCAGTCGCCATGGGGCCCGGTGCTTGGCGGGAAGCGCCCGCGCGCGGCATGTCGCCTGGCGGGATCGGTGCCAGTCGGCTACGCCGAACTGGTCGAGGGTCTGATCGAGCAGCTCGAGCTGCACGACCTCGAGGACCCGCTGGCCTACCTGCATGGAAGCTACCGGTCGGTGCGCGATCTCCCCGATCACGGCTGAACGTGGTGGTCCCTCGCCTGTACCGCCGCATAGCGCCGATCTGACCTTGCTCCCTTGTCCGCAGAGTCTTGGGTGCTGCCCGGTCGCGCCGCCGAGACCCGAGCCGACGCATGCCGGCCCAGCGGCGCCGCGACCCTCCCTGCCCGGATGCCGCTGGGTTACTGAGGGTGTCCGTGATGCTCGGTGCGTCCTGACATTGACGGGGACCAGACCATCGGCAAGGTGTCTCACGCCTGCCAGGAGGTCGCCGGGTGGCCCGGGGGAATCTCACCCCCGGGCTCCCACAGATCCGTGCGTGACAGTCTCCTGTCACACGGCTCCTACCATCCCGTCGGAAGGAAGTCGGTCGTCCATCGCCAATGGGCGAAGAGGTCAGGGGTTCGTTGCACGACCTCGTTCCACCACGCCTTGACTCGTTTGAACGCCCACAGCCGCTTGTACTTCTTGCGGGCCCAACGCCTCAGGTAGGTATTGATGCGCTTCAGGAGGGGGATCACCTGGGTCCGGTAGAAGTGGCCCCAGTAGTTCATCCAACCCCGCACGATCGGGTTGATCGCTGCCGCGAGGTCTTCCAGCGTGTCGTTGGTGCGCCGGTGCAGCCGCCAGCCGCGCACCTCCCGGCCCTTGTCGACCAGCTTGTCCCGGCTCATCGCTGGCAGGAACCCGGTGAACGTCGTCCCCTGCCGGCTGCGTGCCTTCCGGGGACCAAACGTGTACCCCAGGAACGTGAACGAGACGGCCTCGTGGTCATCCCGCCGGTTGCTGTCCTTGCAGTACACCACCCGGGTCTTGGTCGGATGCAACCTGAGCCCGACCTCGGCCAGCCGCTGGCCGATCGCGGCCTGGAGCATGCGCGCTTGCCGCTGGCTGCGACAGTGCACCACCGCGTCATCGGCGTAGCGTTCGAACCGGACGGCCGGAAACCTCCGCGCCATCCAGGTGTCGAAGGCGTAGTGGAGGAACAGGTTGGCCAGCACGGGTGAGACCGCCGACCCCTGCGGGGTCCCACGGTCGCGCTCGTGCAGGGTCCCATCGGGGTGCTGGATCGGCGCGACCAGCCACCGCTTGACATACAGCACCACCCACGGCTGGTCGGTGTTGGCCGCCACCGCCTTGACGACCAGGTCATGCGGGCAGCTGTCGAAAAACGCCTGGATGTCAAGATCGAGCACCCAGTCGCTCCTCCAGCAGCGCTGCCGGCACTTGGCGACCGCGTCGATCGCCGACCGCCCCACCCGGTAGCCATCGGAGTCGGTGTGGAAGATCTCCTCCACCCGCTGCTCCAGCCTGCCGGCGACCACGGTCTGGGCGATCCTGTCGGCGACGGTGGGCACCCCGAGCACCCGGACCCCACGACCCTTGCCTTTCGGTATCGGCACCGCCCGCACCGGCGGCGGGAAGCAGCTGCCCGACGCCATCCGATTCCAGATCCTGTACAGGTTGCCCTTCAGATCCGCCTCGAACGCCTCGACCGAGCACCCGTCCACCCCCGGCGCCCCCCGGTTGGCCCTGACCTGCTGGTACGCCTCCCAAACCTCCCACTTGGAGATCGCGAACGGCTTGTCCTTGGACGTCGGCTCGCCCACTCGACTCCTCCCGGATGGTTCCCGGTTGCCCGAACGAACTTGCCCAGATGGCCCGGCCCCTTGGCTCCACCCGCATTACCAGGCTTCGTCGCTGCTCCAGGCCGGTCCGCCAGCAGGCCCCGCGACGGTACTCAGCGCCTCGCGGTTGGCGCCGCTTGCGCGCGCTCCCTCTCGCCGCCCACACCCTGCAGTCGGCAGTGTCGGGGTCTGCCTTCCCACGTTCTACGCAAGAGCCGCAGACCGGGCTCGCGTCGCCTGCATGCCGGGCACCACCTGGCCAGTAGGCGGGCTCCCGCCAGGCTCCTCCTGAGACCGGACCACCGCCCCAGTTTTGCTGCCGTCTAGACAACTTTCGACACGTCAGCAGCGATTCGCTCACGCTCGCCTTCCCGGTCCCCACCTGACACGCTCCCGCGCGCCTTCTCCTCGACGCTCACCACCCTCGGTGTTCAGCCGAGCGCAGCTCGAGGCGGTTTGGAGCCTCCCCCCGCAGGGCGACCCCAGAGGGCCAGCAATCCTCCATCTCCTGCGCAGCACCGCATCCAGCAAGGTCACCTACCCCATCCGACCTTCCCTTCCGCGCTCGTGGCGCAATGGTCCCCTTGTCATACTGCCCGCGTTCGTCGCTGCCCGTCGAGGTGCTTGGCTGGCTGGCCGGCCGCCTCGCCCACCTGACCCCGCCCCGCCCGCCCGGGCTGGGCGGCACCCCGCCGCTGGCGTTGGCGGTCCGCCTGGACGCCGTTGGGGCGGTGATCCTGGACGGGCTGTCGTACCGGCGCGCCGGCCGGGTGGTCGGGATCTTGCAAGACCGAGGTGGGCGACAGCCTCGACCTGCTGCTGGGCGAGCTTGGCGCGCTGGGGCTGTGCCAGCCCGACGGGACGTTCATCACCACCCTCGCCGACCTGCGTCAGTGGCTGGCGGAGATGGCCCAGACCGGCGAGGCGGTGTGCGTGGACGGGCTGGCGACCCGGGTGCAACGGCCCAGGGGATGGGCCAACCAG
>DASYUT010000329.1 GCA_036000965.1 Actinomycetes bacterium | reverse complement strand
GGCACACTACCCCCCCGCGCTCGACGAGGGCGCTCGGATGCGATGGGCCAAGGCCCATCTGCCCGTCCCGCAGGTGCTCGACTGCGGCACCGACGGCAAGGTCGACTGGCTGGTGACCGCGGGACTGCCCGGGCGGCCCGCCACCGACGACCAGCTGACCGCCGACCCTGAACGTCTGGTTGCGCTGCTGGCCCGCGGCCTTCGCCGGTTCCACGCCGCCCCCGTGGCGGCCTGCCCCTTCGACTTCCGCCTCGACACCGCGATCGCGCACGCCCAAGCGCGGGTCCAGGGCGGCCTGGTCGACCCCGAGGAGGACTTCCACCCCGAGCATCGGCACCTCACCCCCGAAGCGGCGCTTGCCGAACTGAAGCGGCTCCGCCCCGGCGCAGAGGACCTGGTCGTCTGCCACGGCGACTACTGCCCACCCAACGTCCTCATCGCCGACGGGGAGATCACCGGGTTCGTCGACCTCGGCGAACTCGGCGTCGCTGACCGCTGGTGGGACCTTGCCGTGGCGTCGTGGAGCATCACCTGGAACCTGGGGCCCGGCTGGGAGGACCTGTTCCTCCACGCCTACGGCGCCAACCGCGATCCCGGTCGGGTCGCGTTCTACCGACTCCTCTACGACCTCGTCTCCTGATCCAAGCCGTGCGTCCCTGAACGGCGAGCTGTCATCAACGACCACCAGGCGGCCAGCTCAGCCCCGAAACGGCCCGATCCAAACCACCAAGGCCGCCTTCACCCAGGCATTCAACCCCAGTCAGACATCCGCCACCTACCAGTATTGGCGTGGTGCCTGGGATGGTCACGTCATGGAAGACCACGGAGCCATGGCGGTCCAGGCGGCGCAGGCGGGCGGTGGCGCGCTCCCGTGGGCGCCGTCGCGCACGCGCGGGTGTCGCGGGCCGTCAGAGCTCGAACCCGGCGACCACGGCGGCATGATCAGAGCCGGGCTGGCCGACCTGCTCGCCGGGGTCTTCGCTGATCGACCAGCCGGCCCGCGGCCAGCGCCGTGGACACCGCCGGCATGGTGGCCGCCAGGACATGGCTGGCGAAGATGTGGTCGATCACCTCACGGCGGCCCCGGAAGACGCGGGTGAACCGCTGCGGCTCAGCGATCAGCGGGGTCAGGTTCCACAGCCGCTCGCCGTCGCCCTGGTCGGGACGCCCGAACCCAGGCGTGCCCAGCTCCGACCCCGGCGGGCCCTGCAACAGCTGGGTGGTTGCGGCGTCCACGCCGTCGTTGAGGTCGCCGGCAACAAGCACCGCCCCGGTCCGCCCGCCGCCGGCCAGGACCTGGTCCAGGTGGGCCCGCAGCGTCACCGCCTCCCCGGCCCGCAGGTACAGCGCGTAGGCGCCCACCCGGGCCGCTCGCCCTCGTCGCGGGGCCGGAACCGTCCGCCGGGGAAGGTCAGCAGTTTGGACTTCAGGTGCGCGGTGACGACCACCACCTCGCGGCCACCAGCGGTGACGCTGACCTGCAGCGCCCCACGACCCATGTGCCCCTGGGTCGGCGGCTGGCCGCCGCCCGCCAGGGGGTCACCGGCCTGCACCAGCGCCAGCCCAGCCGGGAACGGGTGAAGCTGGACCGGCAGTGAGGGGTAGGCGGCTGAGGAACGCCACCCGGATCCCCCGCGCGTTGGGGTGGGCCGACACCGCCGCGTGGGGAAGTTCGTGGCTGAGCGGCCGGCCCAACGCGGCCAGCACCTCGGGCGCGCCGACCTCTTGGAGGGCGAGCACGTCGGGCCGCTGGGCGTGGATCACCTGCGCGAGCGAGGCGAGCTTGGCGTCTAGCTCCGCCTGGGTCCGTGGGCCGCCGTCGGCACCGACGGCCAGCAGGTTCTCCACGTTCCAGGTCATCAGCCGGAACTCAGCCATCCCCACCTCCAAGTCTCCCGCTCCCGAGCAGCCCAAGACGCCTATCTTGCGACAGTAGGGCAGCTTGTGCCAGACACCAGGATGCCCGGCCGATGGCGTATCGGCGGATTGACCGTCCGCCGCTCGTCCAAGCTCGGCAGACCGGCGGACTAGCTGTTGCGCATGATGGACGGACACCCGGAGACGGCATGGCAGCCCAGGACGTCCGGTGTGCGATGGCATCGTGGCCGAGTGCGGCGCGGCGTTTACAGCGCGGGACACGGTGGACGCGCGACCAGGATGCGGTGGACACCGCAGCGCGGACCGGACACCTGGGCGGACGACGGCGACCGTGGAGTGCGTGCGGGCAGGCTACGGCACGGTCGCATGCCGACCCGGCCAGGCTGCGATGGACCACTGCGGACACCAACCGCACTGCCATAGGGACACCGCGGACACCGCCCGTCCGGGGCGCCCATGCAGCGGACACCCCACCGGACACCTGCCGCCTTTAGGATGGACACCGGCTACGACGGTGGACAGCTGACTGGACAGCCGTCGGACTGAACCGCCGGAGCGCGAGGTCAACATGCTGCTGTTGCCGGCAGGGCTTTCTGATGATGGTTTGGCGGGAATGCGAGGGCATGGTTCGGCAGTGCTGGGTGAGCGCAGAGGGTTTGGCGGGGATGCTGCAGCGCCGACCGGTCGGGGTCGGCGCTGCGGGTAGTTGCAGGGGATGGCTGTTGGCGCTGGCGGGTAGGGTCAGTCGCGGGTGAGTTCGGCGGCTGCTCGTTTGGCGCAGGCGTCGTCGACCAGCGCCTTGCCCTCGGCTGCGGCCGCGATGAGCGCGGCGGTGGCGGCGTTGTTGAGCTTGCGGGGTAGCCCACCGGCGACCCGGTGGAGGCGGGCGATGGCGTCGTCGGCGAACAGGGGGTCGGTGCGACCGACAAGGGTGAGGTGGTGGCGTAGGTAGGCGGCGGATTCGGCCAGGTCCATGGGCTTGAGGGTGTAGCGGGTGGCGATGCGCTGGTCGAGCGCGGCGAACACGCCCATGCGGAGCTTGCGGGCCAGGGTGGGCTGGCCGACCAGGATCCCGGCAAAGGGGCTGGCCGAGTCGAGTTCGGTGTTGGTGAGCAGGCGGAGCTCCTCGAGTTGCTCGGGCGACAGCAGGTGGGCCTCGTCGAGTTATGCGGATGTCCTAATAACTCGACGAGGCCCACCTCCTCGGCCACGACCAGCTCGAGGAGCTGCGCCTGCTCACCAACACCGACATGGACGCCCGCAGCCCGTTCGCGCTGGTCCTGCTCGGCCAACCGACCCTGCGCCGCCGCCTCAAGCTCGGCACCTTCGCCGCCCTGGCCCAGCGCATCACGCTGCGCTACCAGCTCGACGGCATGACCCTCCAAGCCACCACCGGCTACCTGCGCCACCACCTGGCCCTCGCCGGCCGCTCCGACCCCCTGTTCACCGACGACGCGGTCGCGCTGGTCCACCAGCAAGCCCGCGGCATGCCCCGCGCGGTCAACAACCTCGCCATCCAGTCCCTGGTCGCTGCCTTCCTGGACGGCAAGGCCATCGTCGACGAGTCCAGCGCCCGCGCCGCCGTCACCGAGGTCACCAGCGACTGACCACCAGGGCCACGGCAGGCCCGTCACCGGTGCCCACGGTCGACATCGTGACCATGGGCACCTTCACATCCGGCGACACAAACCTGATGTCATCAGCGAACGTGTCGCGGCCGTCATCATCCAAAGCGTCGCCTAACACTGGTCGGCCAGGCAGTGATCCTGCTCCAGAAGCGCTGGCACTGGTGGCGCTTCACCCTGGCCGCCCTCGCCGCCATCGCCGCCGTCTTGTTGGTCGTCGGCCCGGAGGAAGCGCTGCGCCGGCACATCTTCGTGCCCCAGCACTTCTGGCAGTACGTCGCCCTGCACTTCGGTTTCGGCCCACCCGGCACGCGCGTCACGGTCGGCCAGTTCCTCCACGACCTGCTGATGACGCAGGTGTGGCTGGCCGTCCCGGTCGGACTGCTGGCCGCCTCGCTCTCGGTGTGGACGGCCGAGCGGGCTGCCGGCGGCGCGGAGTGGAGCCCGTTCGTCCGCCGCCGCCAACGCATCGACCAGCGCACTCGCGACCGCAAGACCGCCCGCCTGCTGGCCCGACCCCGCGACCACAAGCTGACCGCCCCGGCGCTGGGGATCGCACTCGATGGCGACCTCCGCGGGTGGGTGCAGGGCCGCTACGTGGTCCCACCAACCCACCTGCGAGGCAAGGCGATGGCGGTGGTCGGCGCCCCGGGCGCCGGCAAGACCATCACCCTGCTGCGCCTCGTGTACCTCGCGGGCCTGCTGGGTCGCAAGGTGTGCTTCGTCGACTGCAAGGGCACCGACCCCACCCTGGTCCCAGCCCTGATCGCGGCCTACCGGCTCGGCGACCCCACCGCCCGGGTCGGTTGCTGGCCGGCCACGGCTATGGACATGTGGCGGGGCTCACCCGTCCAGGTCACCAGCCGACTACTCGCGGTCGAGCAGTTCACCGAGCCGTTCTACCAGCGCGTCGCCTCCGCCGGCCTGCGCCTGGCGTTGACCGCCCCCGACATGCCGGCGGTCGACGGATCGGACGAGCTGCTGCGGCGCCTGGACGTCGACGAGCTGGCCGCCCTCTGGGAGGGCCGGCCGTTGCAGCTCAAGGATATCGAGGCGATCGGCGACCACCTGCCTGGCGCCCGGCTGCGGTACGCCGACTTCTTCGCCGCCCTGGCCGGCGCCTTCGACCGCGGCGCCTGGAGCTACGAGGACGTGGAGCTGGCCGTGCTCACCGTGCCCACGCTGCTCAGCAAGAGCGAGGCGGATGCGGCCATGCGGGGGGAGGACGCCCTGCTGGTCCTGGACGAGTTCTCCGCCCTGGCCTCCGGGGTGGACTCGGCGATCAACCTGGCCGAGCGGGTCCGCGACGTCGGCGTCCAGGTCGTCGTCGCCGCCCAGAGCGTGGAGGGGCTGGGCGACCACCGCCAAGCCCCCGGCTGCTGGCCAGCTGTGCTGGTGGGTTGATCGTGCACCAGTGCCCGGACCCCGAGCGGCTGTTGGCCCTGGCCGGGATGGTCCGCACCCTGGAGCACAACTGGGAGCTGGACTACTACGGCCCCCGCGGGTTCGCCAAGGCCCGCATGGGCGAGCGGCCACGCATCGACCCCGAGGCGGTTCGCCAGGCCCAACCGGGCGAGGCGTGGGTCATCCAGGCCGGCCACGCCATCCACCTGCGCGTCCTCCCACCACCCGCCGTGGCACCCGAGCCGGCCGAGCCGGCAACCACCGTTCCGCTCAGCGACGACACCGTGCCCTGCCGATGGACGAGCCGGCGCCGGTCCGGGTCGCGGCGGCCGTCGCTCTTGCCGGCCGGGCGGCCCGCCGCGTCGGCTGGCGCATCGGTCGGCGGCGGGAGCGGACCGGGCGGCTGCCTTCACCGGCCCGGTGGCCATGGCTGGTCGGGCGGCCGCTGCCAGGGCGGGGACGGCGATGAGGTCACCGGTGGGGATCGGTGGCGGCGCTGCGCGCCGGTCCGCGCGGGCCCCTGCACCCACGCGGACCTTCGGGCAGGGCCACACCCCGGCCCTGCCTCGCCCCCGATCTGCTGGCAGGACGGCGGTGCCAGCCCCGCCCGGGGCGGGCGAGGAGCAGCCGCCCCGCCAGCAGCAACCCAGCAGCGCTGCGAGCGGCGCGCCAGCCGCCGGGTCTGCCCGGTCTGCCACCAGGAGGGGGTCTGATGCCCAAGGTCGAGATCCACATCGGCACCCGGGAGCGGCTGGAGCCAGCCATCAGCAAGGCGACGCCGCTCGGAGCGCTGGGCACCGACGCGCTGGTCTGGATCGGCGCCACCTGTATCAGCGGCACCGCGCAGGCGATGCGCGCGCTGGCTGATGCGCTGACTGAGGCCGCCGACATGGCTGAGGAGTACGACACCGACCCCGAGGCCTGGAACGAACGCGAGCAGGCCGAGCGCGACGCGAACCGTTGACCCTGACCCTGCGGCGGCCCGGCCGGCTCAGCCCCCGGCCGCCGCAGCCCATCGCTGGAGCCGCAGAATGCTTCGCATCCCACCGCATCCCGCCGACCGCGCTGACCGCACCGACCGACTGCTGGCTGCGATCCGCGTCGCCCTGGTCGCCGCGCTGACCGCGCTGGTGCTGGCCATCGCCGCCCTCGCCTACGTCGTCTCCTTCGAGGCCATCCGCGCCTTCGCGGTCGAGACCGCGGCCTTCCCGGCGGAGCTGGCCTGGTCGGCACCGCTACTCGTCGACTCCTTCACCACCGCCGCCAGCCTGGTCATCCTGTGGCGCTACCTGCGGGGTGATTCCTGGCGAGAGCCCTGGTATGCCTGGACGCTGGTCGGCTGCGCCACCGCGGTCAGCGTGGCCTTGAACGTCGCCCACGCCCCCGACCGCATGAGCGCACAGCTGTTCGCCGCCCTGCCACCCGTCGCACTGCTGGGGGCGCTGGAGCTGCTGATGAGCGTGGCCCGCACTGGCCTGCCCCGCACCGATCGCACCGCGACCGCGGAGCCCCGCCGCGTCGACCGCCACGGCACCGCAGACGGTCGCAGCCGTGCGGCAGTCGAGGACGACGCCACAGCGCTCCGCCCGCAGCTCCCCGCGCCCAACCGCGGCTCGGCCGCCGGCAACGGCAGCGGGCCGCAGCGCGACAGCCGTGCCCGAGTCCGTGAGCTGGTCGCCCGCGAGCGCGCCACCGGCACCCGGCTGGCCGCCCGCGAGGTCGCGGCTGCGGCTGGGATCAGCGAGCGCCGCGCCTACGAGCTGCTCCGCGCCGTCCGCGCCGAAGGCGAGCAGCCATGACCCGGCTGCGCTGTCTGGACTGCCAGGACGGCCGGCACTGCCGCCACACCGGATACGTGCCCGCCGGCATGATCTTGGCCGTCTGCCGCTGCCTGGACTGCGACCCGCAGCCGATCCAGGCCCGGCTGTTCAGCCACGCCCTGGTCGAGAACGACTTGGGCGGCTGCGCCGACTGCGGCCAGCCCGCGACCAAGCTGCTGGTCGGCGGGGCCGGCCAGCCGGACACCAGCTTGTGCGAGGTGTGTGAATACCGCCGCTACCTACAAGCGACCGGTGGGCGCGACTACGTCAACGAGGAGCGCGTCCGCTGGAGCCTGCCGCCGATCCCGCGGCCTGAGCTGCGGTAGCGCCCTCGCCCGGCGGGCGCCGCTGCGCGTCGGGCGGAACGCCCGACCCGTGTCATCGGGACCACCCGGCCCGACCGGGGTCAAGCTGGAGCGCCCCGCAGGCCGCCCGGCGCCCTCGGGCCGTCCCGGCTCGCCGTCGCGGCGGCCGAGGACGAACGAGCTTGACGCCGGGCGCTTTCGGGCCGGGTGGTATCCCGCCGGGCGAGGGCATCGGCCGAACGCGGCCGGGTGGTAGGAGTCCGTCTGGCTGATCCAGAGCCCGTCGATGGGCCTCCTTCGTCGGCCCACGACGAGCAAAATCGTGGAAGACGGACGATTGGGCCGGGCCTGCGGGCCGGGCGCGCATTCGCGCGCATCCCAGAAAACCAACCTGCGGCTTCGCCGCCATTCCCACATTTCAACGCATGGCGTCTTGTCACTCACCGATCATTGCCGGAATCCTGGAGGACTACTCAGGGAGGTACGTCCTAAGGGGGCGGACGACGGGGGATGCCTCACGCCACCCCCACGACCACCTTCCCCCTGGCGTGGCCTTGTTCCAGGTAGGCGATCGCTGCGGGGATTTCGGCGGACGGATAGCGCCGGTCGATCTGCGGGCGCACCTTGCCGGCCTCAATCAGCTCCGAAAGGAGCTCCAGATCCCTGGCGGCTACGTGCGCCGACACCATGGCGATATCCTTACGCCACCCCCACGACCACCTTCCCCTGGCCCGGCGCCGCCGCGCAGCGAAACGCCTATCAGCTTCGCCACGCTGGTGAACCCGGTGACGGCGGCCCTGCCGCCCTCGGCAAGCGCACCTCTGAGATCGGGCACCGATCGGTTCCCGACCGTGTCGAGGATGAGGTCGTAGCGCCGCCCACCACCGACGACGTCGGTCGTCGTGTAGTCGACGACCTGATCGGCCCCGAGCGAACGGACCAGGTCGATGTTCTGGGGGCTGGTCACGCCGGTCACCTCGGCCCCGTAGGATTTGGCGATCTGGACCGCAAAGGTGCCGACGCCGCCGGAAGCGCCATTGATCAGCACCTTCTGAACGGGCTGGATGTCTCCGTGGTGGCGAAGGCCCTGGAGTGCGGTGACCGCCGCCATCGGAACGGCAGCCGCTTCCTCGAACGACAGGTTCGCCGGCCTCAACGACATAGCATCAACCGGCACCGCAACGTATTCGGCAAAGCCGCCGTAACCATGTTCCAAGAGATTGGCATAGACCTCGTCGCCGGGCTTGAACCGAGTGACGCCGCTGCCGACCGCCTCCACCTGCCCGGCAATGTCGACGCCGAGGATCTTGTGTTTCGGCCGCAGCAAGCCCAGGGTGGCGCGCGAGAACAGGGGCTTGCCGCGCATGGAATGCCAGTCCGCTGCATTGACGGATCCTGCCAGCACCTTCACCAGGACTTCATCGGCGTTCGGCGCAGGCTTGTCGACCTCCGCCATCCGAAGCGTCTCCGGCGGCCCGTACTTCTCATAGATGAACGCCTTCATGACTGGCCCTTCCGGTTTCCGGTAGCGTCACCAAGTGTAGTCCGACCGTTGTGACGCGAATTGACTGAGGTGAAATCCCCTGCGGCGCCTCCTCTGCGGGCTCGGCGAGCGGTTGGAGGGTCAATTTTGCGACCGAGGCGCTCGACCTGGCGGAGGACTCATCGCTTGTAGCCCTCCGTTGCGTGCCTGAGGAGGAAGTTGTCGCGGCCCAGCTCCTCGTAAGGCGGGTCTCGCTTGCCGTTCGCGCGCTATGCGGTTCTCAAGGTTCGGCGTACCGTCCTGCACAGGGCCGTAGAGAACAAGCCCTGCGATCGCGGCGATAAAGGTAATAACGAAGAATACGCCCGTAACGAGTGCACTCTTTCTAGTTGAGTCCACTTGGACTCCTTTCTTTCATGAGGTCAACGCCTCGACGACTACCAACCGACACCCAACCTCACCAGCAGGACCCTGAGCGCCAGCTCCACCCAGCCGCGGCCGGCATCGCGAGAGCTGGCCAGCCGAAGGGCATCCGCCACGATGAGGCCGACCGCCGCCAGGCCAGCAAGCAGCTGGATCTTCGCCTGCGCGTTCGCGGCAAGCACCACGCCGACACAATGGCGGCAAGGCTCAGGACGAGCTGGAGCCACCACGGCACGCGCCGACGGGTCCGCCAATTCCGGGCTCTTCTGACTGATCCGTGGGTGGCCTGAGCTGGGCTTCCATGACTGCACGCCGCTCCACGCCTATGGTTCCGGCTGTCCAGGTCGGTTCCCGTAGGGGGTGGAACGGCGTGCGTTTCAAGAGGGTATGGGCACGGCT
>DASYUT010000328.1 GCA_036000965.1 Actinomycetes bacterium | reverse complement strand
CAGGGCGTTGTTCAAAGTCGCGTGATTACGGCCTGATTGTGGTGGATGTCACACGCCGATGAGGTCGAGGGCCAGTCCGTCGTGGTCCCAGCCGATTTCTCGGCGGCCGGCGGCGATGTTGCTGAATCCGAATAGCCGTAGCAGGCTGATGGCGAGGTTGCGGAGGGTGGCCAGGATTCGCGGGGCTGGGCCTTTGCGCAGGGTTGAAGCGTCTTCGTTGAATGTGACGTCCCGCAGCCAGTGCAGCGCTTCGATGCTCCAGTGGCCGCGGATGGCGGCGGCGAGGTCGGTGGGGGGCAGTTGGGTGGTGTCGCAGCTGGTGACGCCGAGGACGGCCGCCGCGGAGATCAGTTTTCCGTCCTTGTTGTACCGGTAGCGTTCGAGCAGGAAGACCGTGTTGACGCCGGGGAAGGCGAGACCTTCGACCTGGTCGGCGGGCAGGACCTTGAGGACGCGCTCGTCGCGGCGGCCGTGCCCGGTGGTGATGGTGCGGCTGGCGACCGGCACGTCGTTCCAGGGCTGGCTGTCGAGCTGGGCGTAGAGGTTCGGCTGGTTTCCCTTGACGATCAGGATGTAGTTCCCGCCGTCGGCGGTGATGCGTTCGGCGTTGGCCCTTGTCGTATGCAGAGCGTCCGCGGTGAGGAGGATGTCGGCGAGCTTGCCGGGCCGCTTCGGGTCGCTGTCGGGGCGGCCGGCCCCGTCTGCGGGGCGGTCCTCCTCGTGCGGGTCGTCGTTCGGGTCGCGGTTGCGCTGGTCGTCGTCGTTCGGGTCGTCGTCGTTCGGGTCGTCGTCGGGTTGGCTGGTGGGCCGGTGGCGCGCTTCGGCGGCTCGGAGTTCGGCGATTTGGTCGAGGACAGGAGCCAGTTGGCTGCCTTCGCCTTTCTTGGTTGGCACGGCGGTTTGGGCCAGCACGGCGCCGGAGCCGTGGGTGATCGCGGCGAACAGGTGCAGCGGGTCGCCGGCCTTTGACGCGCCGCGGACGGTCTTGCCGTCCACGGCGATGATCAGGCGGGCCAGTTGCGCGGCGGTGAGGTTCCCGGCGGCCACTTGCCGGTGCAGCCAGGCTGAGACGGCCCGGTCGAAGGTGTCAGGGTCGAGGGCGCGGAAGGCGCGCCGGACGGTGGAATACGACGGCGGCACGTAGCGGCCCAGGCGGACGTTGCGGCGCACGCCGAGGCGGGCCAGGGCCGGCTGGGGGAGCTTGCTGGCGTACTGGGCGATCTGGGCCAGGCCGTCGGCGCCGGCCAGGACCGCGCACACGGCGGCCGCCAGGACCGCGGCCAGCTCGTGGCGTTTCCCACGGCGTTTGCGGCCGTCGACGACGCCGGCGAGGGCGGGCAGCAGCCCGTGGTCAGCGCTGGTCCAGTCCAACAGGTTCGGGTCGGGGCGGGCAATGCTCATCCGGGATCGGCCACCTGGGGTCAGCGGGAGGGCGACGGCTGTGACGTCGAAGTCGGCGGCCAGCAGCGCGGCGGCCCGCGGCAGCAGCGGTTTGAACCAGTACGTCTTGGGCTGGCCGTGGGCCAGCGTGCCAGCCCGGCTGCGCCCGAACCCGGCAGTCGGCCCGACCGGTGCGAACCCGGCCGCGGCGTAGCAGGCGCCGGTGTGCCGGGCCGGGTCGGTGAAGGTCTCCACGGCCAGCACCGGATGCCCGTGCCGCTGGGCGTAGTCGCCGCCTAGCCGCCGCAGGCAGGCAGCGAGCACGGCCGAGGCCAGGTGATGGCGCCGCCTGACCGGCAGCACACACAAGCGCTGGCTGGAGACCAACAACGGCAGGCGCAGCCGCTTCAGCTCGGCATCCCAGCCCAAGAACTCCTCCCGCACCGCGCAGGAAAGCGCCGCCGACCCGAACCCGGCCACCGCGACCCACTGCCCATCCAGCACCGCCACGTAGCGCATGACCCGGCCCGACAAGCGGAACCCGAGCCAATGATGGGCTTCCAGCTCGGCTCGGAACCGGCCCAGCTCGCTATCCTCGACCGGTCGCACCACCAGCGACCTTCGCCACGACGACGTCACCCGCGCAGATGTAGCACCTCCAGCGCCAATTGTCCAGTTGGGCTGTTGCCGCAGGTCAAAGCATCAAAACGCGACTTTGATCAGTGCCCTG
>DASYUT010000327.1 GCA_036000965.1 Actinomycetes bacterium | reverse complement strand
GCAGCGCCACCGTGGGCAGCAGGTCGGTCGGCGTCTGCGTGAACAGCCCGGCCAGGCGGTCGATCAGCGCCAGCCGGGCGGAGGAGCCCTCCAGGTCCCGGTACGCCTCCGCGACGATCTCGTACCGCACCCGTGCTCCCTTCGCTCAGCGGGTCTGCCCACCGGCCCGCACGGCCCTGGCGACTGTTCCCACGGCAGGATATCGAGGCATGCCGCTACCGGCCCGTTCGGCGCCTTCGGGGTCGCCGTCGTGACGGCGATCGCCGGGGTCTGGTGGCGTTGGGGCTCGCCACCTGGCGGAAGCCAGCCATGCGGACCACGACCGGGATCCTGTGGGACCTGGTGTCGTTCTGGCCGCGGCTGGTGCACCCGCTTTGTCCCCCGCCGTACGGTGGCCGGGCGGTCCTCGGTGTCGCCGTCCGCAGCATGAGTCCCGCCCAGGCCTCGGACGGTGTCGACCAAGAGCTTGCGGAGCAATGACAGGCTCTATGCAGGCACCGGCGGCTGCACCGGGCCGCCGATGACCTGCGCGGTCGTCTGCACCACCACGCGGCCACCAGTGACCTCGCCCTGCAGGAAGTCCAGGAACGCGGTGAGCTTGCCCGGTGTGATCGCATAGGGGCCGCACTGCTCGCAGACGCGGTGGAACACGAACTGCACCCAGCCACCGCCGTTGGCTTCAGCGTTGAGCACGTACAGCTCGAGCGTCGAGAGCTTGGTCGCCTTCTTGGGGTTGGGGGGCGTGCGCGTCGCGTACGGGTCGAGCGGCGGGATGGTCTCGGCGAAGGGGCCCGTCTTGGAGACGCCCGAGACCCCCCTGCCGCTGTTGTAACCGCAGTCGTGGACGACCAGCTCGGTGCCGCTGTCGAAGGATCCGAACGGGTAGGCGAACGACGTCGCCGGGAACCCTGCCGCCAGCAGGTTGTTGCGGTCGGTGCACACCTCCTGGCGGGCCTCCGCCGCGGTCAGCGGTGTCAGGTTCACGTGGTGCAGCGTGTGCCCGGCGATCTCGTTGCCCGCGTCGAACAGAGTGTGCAGGTCCGCCCATGAGAGATGCTCGGCATCGCCGACGGACGCGCTGTTCACGAAGAAGGTCGCCGTCATCCCGTGCGCCTGGAGGATCGGCAACGCGCCGAGCTGATCGGTGGTTCCATCGTCGAAGCCGATCGTGACGACCGTCGAGGCGGTCGCCGCAGCCGCCGGGGTGGGGCTCACCGCCCAGCCGGACAGGAACACGGCCAGCGCCCCGGTCGCCGCCAGCCACAGCCGGATCCTGGAACGAAGCTGGAGCTGCGGTGCGCCTCCCCGCGCGGTGCTTCTCATCGATGTCTGCCTTTCACCTGAGGCACGTCCTGGGCGGCCGGGCTTGCTTCAGAGCAGACCCGCGGCCTGGCGGGCGAACGCCAGCGGGCTGGTGGCGGTCAGGTCGACGGCGGGTTCGACCGTCGAGAACGACTCGATGTCGTCCTTGAACTTCGCTCTGCTGTTGAACTGCGCGAACGGGTCGCTGTCATCGGGCGGGCAGTTCCGCATCCCGGTCTGGAACCCCCTGTAGAGGGTGCCGTTCGGACCCTCCACCGCGGCGCCCTTCAGCACCGGCGGCGAGCCGTCCAGGGACCCGACCAGGTTGGCCACCTGATGGTGCGGGCAGTGCGGGAAGGTGCTGCCGTCACCGATGATGAACGACGAGCCCCACGCGTTGGCCCCCAGGATGTTGCTCAGCCATCTGGTGCTGAGACCCGCGTAGGCGTTGGTACCCGAGAGCTGGTTGTACTCGCTCGCCATGACCGCGAGGCCCGCGCCGTGGGAGGTCGTGTCCCAGGTGGCCCAGGGGAAGCCGAAGCCGAACGGGTCTGTGGCTGCCTGGGCCAGCGCGCCGTCCAGGGCCTTCTTCATGTCCGCGAGCAGCGCGGCCTGCGTGACTTCCAGGCCGGGTGGGTTCCCCGCCTGGCCGATCGCCCGGTGCAGATCGTAGTGGGCGAGCCCGCTGACGTCGTAGAGGTTCAGGGTGTCGGCAGCACCCTCGGGGCTGGTGATGTAGGCGTTGGCCCAGTGGCTCGCCTGCTGCAGGTAGAACAGCGGATCGGTGTGGGGGAGCCCGGCCGGAAGCCCGCCGTCTGCCACAGCGAAGTACAGCTCCACCGCGCCGAGCTCGAGGTCGCTGCGCCACTCGGTCTCGGGGTAGAAGCTGAACGGGATGTAGGTCGTCAGATTCCCGGTGGGTGCGGTGTTGGCGAGATCGAAGATGTGCTGGCCCGCGAGCAGGCACCGGTTGGCAAAGACCGGGTCGGTCGTCTTGTAGATCTGGAAGCACAAGCCGAAGGCCGCGGCGCTGCGGCCGGCCAGGTTGGGGCTGATGAGCGACCCCGGCGGACCTGACCTGAACACCGGGCGGTTGCGGATGTACCGGTACAGGGGGTCGGTCCCCCCGAGGGTGTCGTCCGCCTGGGGGAGCCGCCAGATGTCGTGGTCGCCGATCGTCTTGGCGTTGCCGGTCCCGATCCCCACCTGGTAGTAAAAGGTCATGGTCGGGTCGTCCCACATCCTGAGCAGCCATTTGGTCCCGAACCTGGCCTCAGCCGTGAAGTTGGAGGTGGCCGACCCCGCCCCCATCTGGCCCGGGAAGTCGCGGACGCCCGCGAGCAGCAGGTCGGTGGTGTAGCCCAGCGTCTGTACGCCCTTGATGTAGTCACCCGCGTCCCACCAGCCGCCGGAGGCGTCGACCGTGGTCCCGAGCGGCGTGAGGTCGCCGGAAAAGCGCCCGCTGCTGTTCACGTGGGGCGTGAGGTACGTCATGGCGTTCTGGTCGTTCAGGTGCGCTGGCGCGGTGCGGAGGGCGGACGGGATGAAGTCCGGGCCGTCTCGCTCGGTCTGGTAGAAGGAGAGGGCATTGGCGAGCGGCGTGGCATACACGTTCGCTCCCGTGTCGACCCTGAAGCTCGGCGACGTCGCGGGGACGGGTCCGGAGACCGAGATCGTGTAGGTGCCGGTGGTCGCGACGGCATTATTGAAGTCGAGCGCGTAGACATTGGGGTAGGCCGAGCTCCACGAGCCGAGGTTGGCCCCGATCGGCGCCGAGAAGACGGTGGTGCCGCTCGCGTTGTTCACGCTGAAGGTGGCGCCGGTCTCGGCTGTGCTCGCCATCAGGTAGGCGCGCTTGGACGCAGCCGACGGGTAGCCGACCTGGTTCACCCTGACGAACGCCGAGCTCGCGGCGGGGGCCGACCGCGCGGTTGCCGCGTGGAGCCCCCCAGCCACCAGGACGATGGCGGCAAGGAGCGCCAGTCTGCCGCTCCTGACCGCGATGATCCGGATCCGGTGCTCCGCTCCCATCATGCTGCCGCCCCCTTGGCCGGTGCGCAGGTGCAGGAGTGCCTATTAGTAAAGTTTCCTAACTTAGAATCCTCCGAAATGGTACCTCCTGCGCCTTCGATGATCAAGAGAAGAAATGGCGCGAGACGCTCCGACTCGGGACCGGGCTGTGAGCGAATCGGTGACCGTGGTCCGTTGCCGTGGGCGCGTCGTCGCCATGCGTGTGGCGCAGGCGGTAGGGTGATCGTCGATGGAGAGAGGAAGGCGATGGGCGGCAACGGCACCACCCCCGACGCCTCGACCCCGGCCCGTCGGCGGTGGGCGTGGACGGCCCTGGCTGCGCTCGCCGGCCTCGTGATCGCGTTGGCGGCCGTGGTGGCCCGCAGCCGCGGCACGCTGCTCGCGCTGGTCCTTGCCGCCGCCCTGTACCTCGTCCTGGCCGCCGCCGCGTCGTGGTGGGCATTCACCACCCGCAAGACGTGGAAGCGCTGGCTCAACCTGGCCGTGATCGCGTTCCTCGTCGTCGCCCTGGTGGTCGATGTCGTCGCCTTCAGCCTGTGGCATGCCGGCGGCGTGCTGGCGATCGTGGTCGCCGCGCTCGTCTATGCGCTGGCCGCCCGACAGGTGCTCAGCGGCGACATGCCGGCCGCGTCGGCCGGGACGGTACCCGGTGACGTCATACCGCCGGCCCGGCCCTGGCTGCCCTGGGCGCGTTCGGCGGCACCGAGCTCCGCGTCGACGTCGGGCTGGTGGGCGACCGGCTGTTCTTGAACAACGTCTCGCTCGGGGCCTACGCCGACCTGGTCGCCGAGCCGGGCTACCGGGCACGCAAGCTGGCCACGGCCCATCTCGTGCTGCCCGGCGCGGTCCGGGGCGAACGTGCCCCACTGGAGGTCGAGTTCCGCGACCCGGATGGCCGGCTGCACCAGGACGCGCTGCTGCTGGTGGCAAACAACCGCTACCAGCTGGGGCGACCGTCGGAGCTGGGTGCCCGCGAGCGGCTCGACGGCGGGGTGCTGCAGGTGTCGGCCCTGCGGGCCAGGACCGGGGCGGCACTGGCCAGGATCGTGGCCCGGGCTGTCGCGGGCCGGGTCGGCGCGGGCGCCGCTTGGGCGCAGTGGGAGAGCACCGAAGTGCGGGTCGACAGCCGGCTGCCGCGCCTGCCAGCCGGGATCGACGGGGAGGCGGTCGTGCTGGCGCCGCCGCTCGAGTTCCGGGTGCTGCCGCGGGCGCTGCGCGTGCTGGTCCCGGCGACGCTGCGCCCACGGACGACCAGCCCCCGGCCGCTGAGCAGGCTGGCGGTGCGGCGCCTGTGGACGCTCGCCACTGGGCGCGGGAGCGCCTGATGAGCAGGTGGCCGAGCGATCGGCATCGGCGCCTACGCCGCGTCGATGAACGCGAGCCTCACCCCTGCGGCGGAGGTGGAACGCCTGGGACCGCTCGACGTCGGTGACCAGCGAGCCGTGGAGGGTCCTGGGCTGGGCTCGCGCTGCCTCAGCTGGGCTCGCCTGGCTGATCCTCCCGCTGCTGTGGTTCGAGCACGAACTGCACCTTCCCCTCGCTGACCCGGACGTCCAGCATCCTGTTCTCGAGGATCGGGGCCACTCTGGGCGAGATGAACAGCTTTACGCCGCCTTCGGCGACGACCTGGTCCTGCTCGGCGGGCTGGCTTGCGACCTCGAGCCGCAGCGGCGCCATGCGCGACGGCGCCGGCGGCTCGTCCGGGGCGTCGATCCGCAGGCCCGCCCCGCCGGGCACCTCCGCGTTCGCCACGATGGACTCGATGGCTTGGCGTGCATTTTCAGTGACCATGAGCATGAGTTCTGACTCCCCTGTCGTCCCAAGAACCCAAGACAGGCTGGGTAGCACACCGCCAGCGGCGTAACCACGACGAGCGGCCCACACCCGAGGCGTTGCGGGTCCTGACCGAGCGCGAGCTCGAGATCTTGCGACTCGTCGCACGCGGGCTGTCGAACGCGCAGATCGCCGAGCGCCTGGTGATCTCGGAGCTGACCGCTTGCTCAACTCGTTCGGTACCCAGCCGGACCAGGACTTCGGCGGGCGGAACCCAGAGTCTGAAAGCCTCGGCACGTCTAGTGCCGGACGTGAAGGGATACGAGCATGTGCGACCATTGCAGGTGGTCAGGGCCGATCGTGACTCCGGCAGCAAGGAGAGTTCATGTCCAGCTCTCGTTCTGCTCGTGCCGCACCCGGCGGGCGCAGTGTGGCGTCGGGTGGGCTCTCGCACCGCCTGGCAATGGCGTTCGCCAACCTGATGGTCGACCAGTCGCTCACCAGCGAGAGCGACTACCCGTACGAGCCCTTCACCGCGGAGATGCAGCAGAGCACGCGGCTGACGCGCAGGAGCTTCTGCGACGCCGTCGGACTCGAGCCTTCGCCTCAGATCGAGATGCACCCGGCAACGGACTTCTTCAAGTGGACCGACGACCCAGAGCCGGAGGATACCGAGATGGCGCAGGTCTACGCCCTCCTCTGGAAGATGATGCGCGGCACGCTGAAGGGCTTGACACTGGTCCGGGCTCGCGGCGAGGACGTCGTCCAGGTCCCGGTCTTCCTGTTCGGTCGACTCGAGGACGGCACCCTCGTGGGGCTCCGCTCCATCAGCATCGAGACGTGATCCCACAGCCTGAGGTGATGTCATGGGTGACGAGGTGATGTCATAGGTGATGCCGGCAGTTCCACTGGGTCAGCCGCAGCACGAGCCCTTGACGGCCTGCCGGCGTCGGCTGGTCAAGACGCGGGAGCGTCGTGGCCGCGTCGAGGGCGGTTGGGGGCGGGCTGGCGCGCCTCCGGTCCGGGCGGGTCGGAGGCGGGCGTGCCGGGGGCTGGCGGGCCGGCCGCGCTGCCCTGGGCCCTGAGGGAGAGCTGCCCGGCCATGCCGACGGCGTCGCGGGTCTCGCGAGCGAGCTGGACGAGGCCCTCGACCAGCGGGTCGGGAGAGTCGGGGCGCCAGGCCAGGGCGGTGGTGGCCGGCTCCACGTCGTCGACGGGCACGAACTCGATGCCGGGCCGGGAGAAGACCGGCTCGACCCATGCCGCGGCCAGCCCGACGACCTCACCGGCGGCCACCAGCTGGATGAACTTGTCGAGCGAGCGGGTCGCCTGGCCGAGCAGGGCAGGGCTGGTGCGGTGGCGTGCTGCCAGCCAGTAGTCGCGGCACACCGCGTCGTCGGTGTCGGCCACGATCCACGGCTCGTCGAACAACTCCCGCACCGAGATGGAGGGGCGGGCCGCGAGCGGGTGGGCCGAGGGGAGCACCGCGAGCCTGGGCGCCGAGTACAGGGTCTCGAAGCGCAGCCCGTGGTGACCGAACGGGGGCATGACGAAGGCCACGTCGACGTCCCCGCTGTTGAGGCCGGCGGACGGGTCGGCGAAGGTGTGCTCGACGAGGTCGAGCTCCACCTCCGGGTAGCGGGTGCGGAAGCTGTGCAGCACCGTGGAGGTGGGCTGGACCTGGGTCCCGACGATGAAGCCGAGCCGCAGGTGCTGGCGCGGCGGGTGGGCGGCGCGGCGGGCAGCCTCGACGGCCGCGTCGGCGGCGGCGAGCGCCGCGCGCGCCTCGGCCAGGAACGCCGCTCCGCTCTCGGTCAGCTCGACCCCGCGGGGGTGGCGGCGGAACAGTTGCACGCCGGTCTGCCGCTCCAGGTAGCGGATCTGTGCCGACAGCGACGGCTGCGCGAGGCGGAGCCGCTGCGCGGCACGGGTCACATGCCCTTCCTCGGCCACCGCGACGAAGTAGCGGAGATGGTGCAGTCCGATAGGCATAGGAAGATCCTATGGCAGAGAGGACCGGTTCGTGTTGGATCCAGCGCATCCGGCGGGCCGATCATACGGGCGAGGCACGTGCCACCCAACCATCTCGCAGAGGAGGCTGATCATCGTGCTTACCGCAGTGCGCAGCGTCGGCATCTACGTCGGCGACCAGGACCGGGCCAAGAAGTTCTTCACCGACACGCTGGGGTTCCAGCTCGTGCAGGACACGCCGATGGGGGACGCGCCCGGGACGCCGCGCTGGATCGAGGTCGCCCCGCCGGACCGCAACGTCATCCTGGTGCTGTTCACCCCGGAGGGGCAGGAAGACCACGTAGGCACGTTCTCCAACGTGCTGTTCACCTGCGACGACATCCAGGCTACCCACAAGGAGCTGGCCAGCCGCGGCGTGGAGTTCGTCGACGAGCCCCAACAGCAGTTCTGGGGCTGGTGGGCGTCGTTCAAGGACCCCGACGGCAACACCTACGGGCTCGGCCAGCGCGGCGAGTGACGCGCCGCGCCCAGCGCCGGCCAGCCCCAGCGACCGGCCAGCGGAGACGCTGGCCGGTCGCGTCTTCCTTGACCAGCCCGGGCGGTGCAGGAAGACGCAGGCGCCGTCAGAGGCTGGCCGGGCCGCGAGGCAGGCGGTGCCGCCGATGGTCGGGCCAGCCCAGGCGGCCGTCCCCAGGTGGGCTGGAAGCGAGTGCAGGCGGCCGCGGGTTGCTGCTACATTCTCCGACGTCCCCGACCAGCGAACCCGCAGGTCGCGTGGCGGTCAGCCGGCGATCCGTGATAAGCATGGTTTCGGCGGTTCGACCCGTCTGGGACTCCTAGGAGTCGGGGGCGCCGGCTCCCATGGCGGCGTAGCTCAGAGGTAGAGCAAGCGGCTCATAATCGCTGTGTCGGTGGTTCGAGTCCACCCGCCGCTACTGGGCGAGGGCGGTGTCTGCCTGATGGCAGCCGCTCTCGCTTTGCGGTTGGGACTGACAAGGGCCCAGGCATCGTGAGGAACGGCTCGTCGAGTCGAGTGGACGGCGCAGGAGGAGACGAGGACAACCATGGCGAAGAAGAGGTTTGAGCGGACGAAGCCGCATCTGAATATTGGGACGATGGGGCATATTGATCATGGGAAGACGACGCTGACGGCGGCGATCACCAAGGTGTTGCACGACGCCGACCCGAGTGTGGCCTACACCCCG
>DASYUT010000326.1 GCA_036000965.1 Actinomycetes bacterium | reverse complement strand
TCACCCGCGTCGCATCGGTCGCCGGTCGTGCGCCACTGCAGCCAAGCGAGCCTACGCCGCCGACACCTGCCCTAGGCGCTGAATCTTCGGCATCCTAGGTGCTGGTACGGCCACAGCTGCACGGCAGTTCGAGCTCGGGCCCGGTGACCGATCATGCGGCTACCGGCCGAGCACCGTGCAGGTCAGGGTGCGGGTGACGCCGTCCACGACCTGGACGCGGGAGACCACCAGCCGGCCCAGCTCATCCATCCCGGGCGCCTGGACCCGGGCGATGACGTCGTAGGGGCCGGTGACGTCCTCGGCCGACTCCACACCATCGAGGTCGCTGACTGCCTGGGCGACATGGGCGGCCTTGCCGACCTCGGTCTGGATGAGCACGTACGCGCTGAGCATCTCGCGCTGCCCTCCCCGCATCTGTCCGTGCCACCCCCCGGCCAGTCGGCGCCTGGCCTGTCCGGGGATGGCAGGGCGCATGCTACCCGAACCCGGCCAGCTTGCCCGGAGGCTATCGATCTCGGCGTCGCCCGCACGTCGTAGCGGGTGATTTCGGCGTCGCCCGATCGTCGGGGTGAGTGCGGACGGCGAACAGCGCCGGCGAGCGGAGGGGGGCGCGCTGCGCTACATGCTGCTCATCTACACCAACCAGCGAGGCTGACCGGCCGGCCTGGGGCACCCCGACGGGGACGCCGAGGCCAAGGGGTACGACGCGTCCACGGCGAGGTCACCCAGCGCGGCGCCCTGCGCCACAGCCGCAGGGCGCGTTCCTTGAGCTCGGGCGGGTACTTGCGGGGTGCTGCCATCGGCGGGCTTCCTCCTTGCTCGCGGTCCAGTGGACCAGCTCCGGAAGCCTCCGGGAAAGCGGGGGAACCTCACACCGCTGGGGCGAGGTCAATGACGCCGCCGACACTGGTGCGTCGCGATCGCAGGCAGGTGGTCGGTGACGTCATTCGGCGCGGGCTTCGTGGAGGAGTTCGTAGGCGCGGCGGCGTTTGAGCCCGGTCGCGGCGGTCACGTCGGTGACGGTGACGTGCGGCCCGCCGTGGCGCTCGCGGCTGACGAGTTCGCGCACCCGGGCGCGGGCGCCGCCGCGAGGCCTATGCCCGTTGTCCGCAGAGCGGCCCTGGGTGCTTTGTGCCATGCGCCGACGAGGGCTCGTGGCTGCGCGGCCGTTGGTGGCCGGGTCAACGCGTCGCAGCGCCTCGGTATTGATCGCCGCGGGCTTGGGTCTGGCCGGCGCGGTAGCGGGGTGGAGGCCGCAGCGGGCCACGCTCATGAGCAGTTCGACCGCGCCGAGCAGGGCGACGGGTGGGAGGGCGGCGAACAGCCGGGCGGCGAGGTGGTTGGGGGCGTGGCCGACGTTGAGGGCGACGCTGACGGCGGTGGCGGCGGCGACCAGGGTCCAGGCGTACCAGGCCGCGTGCCAGGGTTCGCCGCGGAGGTAGCGCCACAGGATGACCAGGGTGGCGGCGGTGGTGAAGGAGTCGACGAGCAGGGGTGCGGTCCAGGCCAGCCGGGGTGGGAACGCTGCGGTTTGGGTGGCGAAGGCGCGGATGGCTTCGAAGCTGACCAGGTAGGCGAGCGCGCCGATGGCCAGCACGAGCGCGGACAGCGCCACGACCAGGGTCGTGCGGAGTGCGGCGAGGAGCCGTTCCGCGCGGCGGCGATCGCTGCCCGGCTGAGCGCGGGTTGTTCGGCCCGCGCCGGGTCTTGCGGGGGTCGCGGTGCGGGTGGTGGGCGAGGCGGCCGTGCGAGTGGCCATCGTGCTCCTCTCGGTGTTGGTGGGTGGGTCATGGCGCCCCGGTCCGGCTGGGTGTGGGCCGCTGCGTCGGCCGCGGCTGCGGGTGTGCTCCGGCACCGTCCAGTTGGAAGGCGGCGTGGTCGTAGGCGTCGCCGTAGAGCATGCGGGGGTGCCAGCCGAGGACCTCGTCGCAGAACCGTTCCAGGGTGAGGAGGCTGATCGTGCCGGCGGCTTGGGCGTGGTCGAACGCGACGTCGAGCTGGGGGCCGAGGAGCTCCTTGAGGGTCAGGTGCCGAAGCCGCGCGTACCGCTGGATGGCGGCGAGTAGGGGCGCGGCGGGCAGGCGGTTGCGGTCGGCGCCGTGGGCGGGGGCGCGGCGACGTTGGCCGGGGGGGCGGTGGCGGGCGTGCCAGGCGCGGCCGCGTTGGCGCTGGTGGGGTTTGCAGTAGGCCGAGAGGTAGCCGTTGGGGCGGCGGTAGAAGGCGCTGGCGGGCAGGACCTGGTCGCAGTCGGGGCAGCGTTTGTGGGTGTGGCGCGCGGCCACCGCGGCGGGGTCAGCCATCGCGTTCCCGCTCCTCCCGGCCCTGTTCCTGCCGGCGTGTGGGTCGGGCGGCGGGGCGGTGTGGTGGCCGGTCGCGGGCGGGCACGCCGGCGGGGTGGCGGCTGCCGACCTTCTCCGCGGAGCCGATCGTGGTGCGGGTCTGGGTGGGCTCGTCGGCCAGGAGCCCGGAGTGTTCGGCGGCGGCGAGTAGGCCGGCTTCGACCTGGTCGCGGTGGTAGGCGATCAGCTCCCCGACGGGCGTTGCGTCGGGTGGCGTGGTGGCCACAGCTCAGCTCGACTGGATGACGTCGGAAGGGAGACCTGCACCGGCCCGCAGACGCATGAACTCGACGCGCGGAGCGGTCGCCATGTACTGCTCGCGCTCGGCGAGGAACCGTCGTACGTGTGGCTGCTCCTCGTTGGGTATCGAAGGCCGAGCGGTCCCGGTACAGCTCGTAGAACACGCGAGCATCGGGGCCGTCCTCGACCTCGTGGCAGGCGTAGACAAGCGTTCCGGGTTCGGTCGCTCGGATCTGGGCCACCGTCTCATCCGTTAGCTTGTCGAAGTCCGGGCCACTTCCACCCTTGAGGTTGAACCGTACGACCAGGCCGAACATGGATCCTCCCGTTTACCGCAGATGCCAGGTCCGGCATCGGATCAGCTCTCTGTTGTACCCGCACTCACAGTACTACCCGCACGCCACGTGTGGGAAGTCCTGACATTGCGCAGGAGTGGAGCGCGGGGTCGGAACGGGCATACGAGGCGCCCGGAGAAGCCAGGGCGCCGTTGACCAACCACCAGATCCGTAGGCTGGTGCTCAGCGTCCACCCAGTGAGCCCGAGTGCTGTTTGCGCTGCTCAGGTCAGTCCCCAAATCCAGCCAGTCATCTCCTGTGTCCCCTCTGGTGGCGGCTGGCGGACTGACACCCGGACTGACGCTCGAGCATCGAGGAGCGTTGCGTAGCAAGGATCTTGAACGGTCGCTCTCAGTGTGGGAGAAACCGTCCATCCGGGTCGAGTTCGAGTAGCTCGGCTTGGACGCGAACGCGGTCGGTGGGGGTTGGATGAGCGATCCAGAGACTGGTCCTCGGAATTGGGGTCTACTGACATATCCGTGGGCCAGTTCAGGCCCGTCCTGGTAGGGGCGGGCACAGCCCGCCCAGGCTGAGCATCGCCAGCCCGATCAGCGCCTGAGCCGAGTGGAACCCGAACGCGACCCGGGTCAGCAGGCGCAGCC
>DASYUT010000325.1 GCA_036000965.1 Actinomycetes bacterium | reverse complement strand
CGCCCGCGCCGTCAGGTCCCGCACCGCGATCCGCACCAGCTCCCGGCGCTTGAACCGGCGCAGCGCATCCCACGCCCCCGCCGGGTCGTCATGCCGCGCCACCGTCGCCCTCGCCTCCGCCACCAACTCCCCCCGCGAGCGAGGCTCCATGCAGGCCCGGCCGTGGACGAGCCGGTCGGCCTCCTCAGGGTGGGCGGCCAGCCAGGCCCCCATGGAGCGGCTGGCCCCGACGACCGCGACCAGGCGACGGCGGAACCCGGGCCGGCGACGCAGCAACGCCGCGAACGCGTCCGGGTCGGCCCTGGCGGCGGCGATCGCTGCCAGGGCCCGGGCGGCCAGGTCGGGGTGGGCGCTCCCGGCCACCTCGGCGAGCAGCCGGTGCCCGCCGAGTACCGCCGACGGCGGCCACGCGCCGAGCTGGGCGAGCGCGGCCGCGCTGGCCTCGGGCTCGTCGAAGCCGTGGCGGGCCAGGGTGTCGGAGGACGTTCGGGCTGGGTCAGGGATCACGGCACCTCACCGGTCGGCTGGTTGCCGTGCATGGTAGTGCGGCGCCGGGCGGCGCCGGGCGGCCGGCATCAGGCCCCCCAACCAGGCGCGCGCCGGCCGGCCGGCATCAGGCCCCCCAACCGGGCGCGCGCCGGCCGGCCGGCATCAAGGCCCCAACCGGGCGCGCGCCGGCCGGCCGGCATCGGGCCCCCCCTACGGGCGCGCGCCGGCCGCGCGGCGGCGCGGGCCGGGTCAGGAGCAGCGGACCCGCTCGACCCAGAGCAGGTCGTCGGCTGCCAGGGGAGCGACCAGCTCCTCGACGTCGGGGAGCTGGCTCCGCGGGACGGCGATGGCCAGCAGCTCCTGGCCGGCCCACTCCCAGCGGATCCCGAGCCGCTCGAGCCGGCCGAGCATCCGGTTGCAGCGCGCGAGCTCCTCGTCGTTGGAGGGCATCGGGGTGACCCGCATGGTACCCAGGCTCGACCGCTGGGTGACTTCCTGGACCACCGCCTGCCGGCCGCCGTCGGGAGCGACCCGCACCCGGTCGCCGAGCACGAGCTGGCCGAGGAACGGGACCACCGCGATCTCGAGCTCGCCCACCCCCACCTGCCGGCTGGGCAGGGCCTCCCACCGCCCCGACCAGCAGTCGGCGTCGTCGACGTCCCGCCCGAGCACCATCGGGCCCGGATGCTCCCAGGACCGGTCGTCGTGCACCACCGGGTCGGGCCAGGGGTCGGCGGAGTCGAGCAGCGGCTGGCCCTGCCGCAGCTCGCTCCTGGGGTCGTCCGGGAACCGGCCGGCCCGGTCGGGCAGGACGACCTGCAGCATCGGGAACTCGTCCAGGTACCAGTCGATCGCCGTCCCGAAGTAGGGGGCGTACCACTCGGGCCGCACCCCGACCACCCGCACGTCCTGCTCGGAGAGCACCCGGGCATGGTCGCGGCCCGGCTCGAAGCGCTCGCCGCGCACGACCCGCTCTCCCATGAGGTTGAGCAGCAGCGCAGCCTGGTTCTGGTCGACCCCGAACATCGACAGCTCGGGATGGCCGAGTGACGTCCACAGCCCGATCGTGTAGGTCCACGGGTGGTGGAGCGGGTCCCCGAAGACCATCTGCAGGTGCCAGCCGTACCGCTCCACGTTGGCGCGGACCGGCTCGAGCCGCCCGGCCAGCCCCGGGTCGATCTCGGGCATGGGCAGGAACGGCTCGCCGAGCCGGCGCCGGCGCCGGCCAAGGGGCATCCAGGACCGCACCACTGGTCAGAGCAGGGGGAGGTAGCGCTCGCGCTCGAAGGGCGACACGTAGCGCTGGTAGGACTCCCAGTCGCGGTGCTTGTTGCGCAGGAACCACTCGAACACGTGCTCGCCCAGGGCCTCGGCCACCAGCTCGGACGCCTCCATGGCGCCGAGCGCCTCGTGCAGGTCGACCGGGAGCGGGGTGATCCCGGCCGCCCGCCGCTCCGCGTCGGTCATCTCGCCGATGTTGTCACCCGCCTCGGGAGGCAGCTCGTACTCCTCCTCGATGCCTTTGATGCCGGCCGCGAGCAGCACCGCGAAGGCGAGATAGGGGTTGGTGGCCGGGTCGGGCGAGCGCACCTCGACGTCGACCCGGTCGGAGCGGTAGCCCCCCACCCGCACCATCGCCGAGCGGTTTCGCTGCGCCCAGCACACCCAGGTGGGCGCGTCGTAGCCGGGCACGAGCCGCTTGTAGGAGTTGATCCACTGGTTGGTGACCGCGGTGTACTCGTGGGCATGGACGAGCAGGCCGGCGATGAACGCCCGCGCCGTCTTGGACAGGTTGGCCTCCTGACCAGGGTCGTAGAAGGCGTTGCGGTCGCCCTCGTAGAGCGACAGGTGGGTGTCCATGCCCGAGCCGGCCACGCCCTCGGTGGGCTTGGGCATGAAGGTCGCGTGCAGCCCCCGCTCCAGCGCCGCCTCCTTCACCACCAGCCGGGAGCTCATGATGTTGTCGGCCATGGCCAGCGCGTCCGCCTCGCGCAGGTCGATCTCGTGCTGGCTGGGCGCGATCTCGTGGTGGGACTGCATCACCGAGATGCCCATGCGCTCGAGCATGCCGATGGCGACCCGGCGGAAGTCCTGGGACAGGTCGAGCGCGGTCTGGTCGAAGAACGAGCCAATGTCCAGGGGCTTGGCCGACTCGGCGTCGGCGAACAGGAAGAACTCCATCTCGGGCTGGGCGTAGACCGTGAACCCGAGGCTGGCGGCCCGCTCCAGGTTGCGGCGCAGGACCCACCGGGGGTCGCCGTCGAACGGCTCGCCCTCGGTGGTCAGCACGTCGCAGAACATGCGGGCCACGCCCCCGTCGTCACTGTGGCCGGGCAGGATCTGGAACGTGCTCGGGTCGGGCCGGGCCACCATGTCGGCCTCCTGGACCCTGGCGTAGCCCTCGATCGCCGAGCCGTCGAACTCCATGCCCCGCTCGAAGGCGTCCTCGAGCTCGGCCGGGGTGATCGCGAACGACTTGAGGAAGCCGAGGACGTCGGTGAACCACAGGCGGATGAAGCGGACGTCGCGGTCCTCGACCGTGCGCAGGACGTACTCCCGCTGCTTGTCCATGTCGGCGTCTCTCGCAGGACGGGCACGCTGGAACGTGCGTCGGCGGACGGGTGGCGCGCCATGCTACCAAGCCGGCTCACCCTGGAGGGGACGATCCGGTCGCCCGCACTACCAGGCAACGACTGCTGGACCACCGCCTGCTGCGTCGCAGGCGAGATGCCGCCTCTGACCCTCACGAGATGCCGCTCCTGACCCTCAGCGGTACGACTTCGAGCCGATGGAGGCGCTCGGGCTCGACCTGCTCTGCGCTCCGTCCGGGTGGGAGGGCGCTGCTATCGTGGCGGGAGAGGCCGGGCGGGCGCCCGCCGAGGGCGGGGCACGTCCCTCGGCCGGAGCGCGGGAGGTGTCCGTGGAACGGCTTCGTCTGGCCGGTGCCCAGATCAACCCGGTGGTCGGGGACGTCGACGGCAACGTCGACCTGATCCTTCGCGCCTACCAGGAGGCCGCCGAGCGCCACGCCCACCTGGTCGTCTTCCCGGAGCTGGCCGTGACCGGCTACCCGCCAGAGGACCTGGTGTTCAAGCCGGCGTTCCTGGCCGCTAGCCGGGCCGCGACCGAGCAGGTGGCGGCCCGGGTGGGCGACGCCGCGGCGGTGGTCGGCTTCGTGGAGCCGACCCCGGCCGGACCGGCCAACGCGGCCGCCCTCTGCCACCAGGGCCAGATTGTCGCCACCTACCACAAGGTGCTCCTGCCCAACTACGGGGTCTTCGACGAGGAGCGCTACTTCGTGCCCGGCGGCGAGGTGCTGCTGGCCGGGTTCGGCGGCGTCCAGGTCGCGGTCACGATCTGCGAGGACCTGTGGTTCCCCTGGGGCCCGATGGCGTCGGCCGCCGCGGCCGGGGCCGAGGTCGTGGTCAGCCTGAATGCCTCGCCGTACCGGCTCGAGAAGGACGACCGGCTCGGCCCCATGCTGGCCACACGCGCAGCCGACCACGGCACGCATCTCTTCTACGTCAACCAGTTCGGGGGCCAGGACGAGCTGGTGTTCGACGGCCAGAGCGCCTCGTTCGACCCGCAGGGCCGCGTCCTTGCCCGGGCCGGGGCGTTCGGCGAGGAGCTGCTCGTGGTCGACCTGACCCTCGAGGAGGGGGCGACCGCCCGCCTCTCGGACCGGCCCCGCCGCTCCCCCGCCGTCGACCCGCACCCGGCCCTGGCCGTGCGCCGGGTCCAGGTCACCGACGCCCTGCCTGACCCGGGCCCACCCGTGGAGCGCCGGCTCGCCCCCGCCCTGAGCACCGAGGAGGAGGTGTACCGGGCCCTGGTCACCGCCACCCGCGACTACGTCGACAAGAACGGCTTCCGGTCGGTGCTGATCGGGCTGTCCGGCGGGATCGACTCGAGCCTGGTCGCCACCGTGGCGGCCGACGCGCTCGGCCGCGAGCGGGTGACCGGGGTGGCCATGCCGTCGTCCTACTCGTCGGAGGGGAGCCTGACCGACGCGCGCGCCCTGGCCGACAACCTCGGCATCAGGTTCCTCGTCCTGCCGGTCGCCGAGCCGGTCGAGGCGTTCCTGTCGGTGCTCAAGGAGGCGTTCGCCGGCACCGAAGAGGGCATCGCCGAGGAGAACCTGCAGGCGCGCAGCCGCGGCACCCTGCTCATGGCCCTGTCCAACAAGTTCGGCAGCCTCGTGCTCGCCACCGGGAACAAGTCGGAGATGGCGGTCGGCTACGCCACCCTGTACGGCGACATGGCGGGCGGCTTCGCCGTCATCCGTGACGTGCCCAAGACGCTGGTGTACGACCTGTGCCGCTGGCGGAACCAGGCCGGGGTGGTGATCCCGCAGGCGGTGCTCGACAAGGCGCCCTCGGCCGAGCTGCGCCCGGGCCAGCTCGACACCGACTCGCTGCCTCCCTACGAGGTGCTCGACCCGATCCTCGAGGCCTACGTCGAGGACGACGCCAGCGTCGAGGAGCTGGTCGCCGAGGGCTTCGACCGGGAGACGGTCGAGAAGGTCGTCAAGCTCGTGGACGGCGCCGAGTACAAGCGGCGCCAGGCACCACCGGGGCCGAAGGTCACCGGACGGTCGTTCGGCAAGGACCGCCGCCTGCCCATCACCAACCGGTTCCGGGGGCTGACCCGCCCGGCCAGGTAACCGGCCCGGCGAGGCAACCGGACCGGCCAGGCAACCGGCTTCGGCTGCGGATTGCGGCCGCCGGGCAGGTAACCGGCCCGGCCAGGCAACCCGCCTGGCCAGGCAACCGGGTTCAGTCGCGGTTGCGGCCCCGCCAGGCGTGGCACACTTTGGTGGTCCAGGAGACCCCGAGCGGGCTCCAAGGAACCATACAGAGGAGGCCGCCATGCCGGTCGCCATCGCCGACCTCGCCGCCTGGAAGGCGCGCAGGGAGCGGTTCGTCATGCTCACCGCCTACGACGCGCTGACCGCGCGCGTGCTCGACGAGGCCGGGGTGCCCTTGTTGCTGGTCGGCGACTCGGTCGGCAACAACGTGCTCGGCTACGAGACCACGATCCCGGTCACGATGGACGAGGCGCTGGTGTTCACCGCGGCGGTCGCCCGCGGGGCCAGGAATGCGCTGGTCATCGGCGACCTGCCGTTCGGGGCCTACCAGGCGTCGGCCGCGGAGGCCGTGCGCAACGCGACCCGGCTGGTCAAGGCGGGGGCGAACGCGGTCAAGCTCGAGGGCGGCCGCCGATCGGCCAAGGCGGTCCGGCGCATGGCCGAGGCCGGCATCCCGGTGATGGGCCATCTCGGCTTCACGCCCCAGTCGCTCAATGCGTTCGGCGGCTTCCGCGTGCAGGGCCGGGGTGCCAAGGGTGACGATCTGCTGGCCGACGCGCTCTCGCTCCAGGAGGCCGGCTGCTTCGCGGTCGTGCTGGAGATGATCCCCTCAGAGCTCGGCACCCGGGTCACCGAGGCGCTGGACGTCGCCACCATCGGCATCGGGGCCGGCCCCGGTGTGGACGGCCACGTCATGGTCATCACCGACCTGATCGGCCTCACCGGGGACCCGGCCCCGCGCTTCGTGAAGCGCTACGCCGACCTCCGCTCGACCCTGACCGACGCCGCCCAGCGCTTCGCAAAGGACGTGGCCGAGGGCCACTACCCGGCCGCCGAGCATCAATACCACTGAACGCATCGATGGTTGCAGGAACAATGAGATGTGAGATAGTTGTCTCCGCAATCGTCAGGGCGGCCGCAGACCGGCGGCCGCCCACGGAGAGGAGCGCAGCATGAGCGAAGGTCCCGTACAGGCGGGAGCAGCCCGGGTGGTCGACGGCCGTACCGTCCCGCCCCCGGGCATCTGGGTCATCGACCCGGTCCACTCGTCGCTGGAGTTCATCGCCAGGCACCTTATGGCGAAGGTGCGCGGCCGCTTCACCCGCTTCAGCGGCGAGGCCGAGATCGCCGAGGTCCCGGAGCAGTCCCGCGTGCACGTCGAGGTCGAGGCGGCCAGCGCGGACACCCACGATCCCACCCGGGACGGCCACCTGAAGTCGGCGGACTTCTTCGACGTGGAGCACTACCCCACCATCACCTTCGAGAGCACCGCGGTCCGGCCTGCCGACGAGGGCGTCTGGAAGCTCGACGGCGACCTCACGATCCGGGGCGTCACCCGGCCGGTCACCTTCGACCTCGAGTTCCTCGGGGTCGGCACCGACCCGTGGGGCAACCTGCGGTCGGGCTTCTCCGCGGCCACCACGGTCAACCGCGAGGACTGGGGGCTGAAGTGGAATGCGGCCCTCGAGACCGGCGGGTTCCTCCTCGCCAAGGAGGTCCGGCTCGAGGTCGAGGCCGAGCTCGTCCGCAAGTAGCGGGTCGACGGCCACCCGCACGGCTACGATCCCGAGCGGAGCGTGCGGAAGTCGCCCTCCTCGTACCGGGCCAGCACGAACACCAGGTCGGCGAGCCGGTTCAGGTAGCGCACGGCCTCCCGGTCGACCAGCAGACCGGCCCGGTCCATCGCGACCGTGTGGCGCTCGGCCCGCCGGATCACCGTGCGGGCGTAGTCGAGGAACGAGGAGCCGCGGGACTCGCCGGGCACGATGAACTCCTCGGGCATCCGGATCTTGCCGGTGTACTCGTCGATGAGCCGTTCCAGGCCGTCCACCATGGGGGCCGTCACCTTGGTCCGGCCGGGCTGCAGCTTGTGGGCGTTCTCGACGGCGGTGGCCAGCTCCGCCCCGACCACGAACAGCTCCCGCTGGAGGCGGAGGACGAGGTCGGCGAGCAGGCTGTCGGCGATGAACACCCTGGCCATGCCGAGCGCGCCGACCGCCTCGTCGGTGGTCCCGTACGCCTCGGTGCGCAGGTCGGACTTGTCCACCCGGCCGCCGTAGAGCAGCCCGGTGGTGCCGTCGTCCCCGCCTCGCGTGTAGATCCTCACGAGCGCTCCTTCGTGGTCGCCTGGGCTGCCTGGCGCTGCCGCCGCTCCTCGGACAAGCGGGTGACCCGGACGCCGGCGTGGATCCGGTAGCGGCGGTTGAGGCTCACGATCACCGCCGTGAACCCCTCGAGCTGGCGGGCCAGCCGGAGCGGCCCGGCGTCGACCCCCCGGCACCCGGGGATCTCGTCGGCCAGCGCGAGCACCACCGCCTTGGCTTCCGGGTCGTCCCCGGCCACCAGCACGTCGGTGTCGACCTGCCGGTCCGGGTCGGCCAGCAGCTTGGGCGCCGCGTGGTGGAACGCGGCCGTCACCCGGGCCCTCGGCAGCAGCGCCTGGGCCTGCTCGGCGGCGCTGCCCTCGGGCACGTCGAGCAGGTAGGGGCCGGCCCCGTCCCAGGCGAGCGGGTTGACCACATCGACCACGATCTTGTCCCCGATCGCGCCGGCCAGGGAGGGCAGCACCGCCGACTGGCCCTCGAACGGAAACGTGAGCACGACCACGCCGGCCCGCTCGGCCGCCTCCTCGTTGCCCACGCCGCGGATGGGCAGGCCGCGACCGGCGTCGAGCTCCTGCACGACCCCGCGGGCCCGCTCAGCCGAGCGCGATCCCAGCAGGACCTCGTGCCCGGCCAGGGCGAAGCGCAACGCGAGCCCGCGGCCCTGTGGCCCCGTCCCGCCGAGCAGGCCGAGGATGAGCTGGTCGGCCACTGTGCTGCCTCCTGTCGTCGGTCCGTCAGCGCGCCGGCACGGGTGCGGGCGGCCTGGTCAAGGGGAGGCTACCTGACCCGGACGCCAGGGGCGCCCACGCCGGGATGGTCGGAGTTTCGCTGGCAGGTCGGGCGCCGTATGCTCGGACCCAGGGTGGGTCCGACAGCTGCGGCGTGGGTCCGAGAGCTGCGGTAAGGAGGGACGAGGCAGGCGATGGCGGAACGCTTCGAGCGGCCAGCACGGCCCAGCCCCAGCGTGGCGCCGCCCGACCCGGCCACCGAGCGCCTCGCCCGCCTGTACATGCTCACGACCGCGCTGTCAGGCGCGGTCAGCGCGCAGGACATCGTTGCCACGACCGTGCGCCAGGGCACAGCCGCGCTGGGCGCCGTCGCGGGCGCGCTCGCACTGCTGCATCCCGACGGGACGCTCGAGACCACCGCCTCGTTCGGCCTGCCGCCCAGGCTGATCGACACCTTCCGGCGCTTCCCGCTCGACACCCGCCTCCCCATCGCCGACGCCGCCCGCTCCGGCGAGCCGGTCTGGCTCGAGTCCCTGGCCGAGCGCAACCGCCGCTACCCCAACCTCGCCGCAGTGGCCACCAGCAACGAGGCATCGGCCTCGATCCCCCTGCGGCTCGGGCCGCGCATCGTCGGCGTGCTCGGCCTCAGCTTCGCCAGGGAGCGGCGCTTCACCGCCGAGGACCGGAGCTTCCTGCTCGCCCTCGGCCGCTTGTGCGCGCTCGCCCTCGACCGGCTCCGCCTGGCCCAGGCGGCCGCCGACCAGCCGCCCGGGCCGGCCGGGGCGGTGCTCGGCGACGGCGGCGGCGCCACCGCGCTCGACGTGCTGCTCGCGGCGGCCCCGATCGGGCTCGCGGTCATGGACGCCGACCTCCGCTACGTCCGCATCAACAGCTTCATGGCCGCGATCAACGGGCGCTCGGTCGCCGAGCACCTGGGCCGGTCGATGCGCGAGGTCGGCCACCCCGCCCTCACCCGGGCGGCCGAGCCGATCGTGCGCCAGGTGCTCGACGGCGGCGCGCCCGTCTGCGACGTGGAGATCGCCGGCCCTCCGGGCGCAGGCGCGGGCGGCGCCAAGCGGCCCGAGCCGACCTGGCTGGCGAGCTACTACCCGGTGACCGGTTCGGACGGGAAGGTCACCGGGGTGGGCGCGGTGGTCACCGACATCACCGGGCGCAAGGCGGCCGAGCGCGCGCTGAGCGACAGCGAAGCCCGGCTGCGGCTGGCCCTGGACGCGGCCCGCATGGGCACCTTCGACTGGGACCTGCGCACCGGCGCGCTGCGCTGGAACCCCAACCACGCCCGCATCTTCGGGGTGGAGCTGGAAGCGTTCAGCGGCACCTACCCCGGGTTCACCGAGCGGATCCACCCCGACGACGTCGAGGCGGTCGACGCCGCCATCGCCCGCGCGATCGAGGCAGCGGGCAGCTTCGAGGTCGAGTACCGCATCGCCCGGCCCGACGGCGCCGTCCGCTGGGCGCTCAGCCTGGGCCAGGTCGTGCTCGACGAGACCGGCGAGCCCGCGCAGGTGACCGGGACCACGCTGGACACCACCGAGTCCCGCTCGGTGCGGGAGCGCATCGCCCGCGCGTTCGAGAGCATCAGCGACGGCTTCTGCGCCTTCGACCAGGGCTGGCGCCTGACCTACGCCAACCGGGAGGCGCAGCGGGTCCTCGGGCACAGCGAGGACGAGCTGCTCGACCGCCCGCTCTACGACACGCTGCCGGCACCCCTGGGCACCGCGTTCCAGCGGGAGTACGAGCGCGCGGTCACCGACAGCACGGTGGTGGAGTTCGAGGCGTTCTACCCGGCGCTCGACGCCTGGTTCGAGGTGCGCGCCTACCCGTCACTGGACGGCCTGTTCGTCTACCTGCACGACGTCTCCGCCCGCCAGGCGGCCGAAGCCGAGCGGGCGCGGCTGCTCGCGGCCGAGCGCGAGACCGGGCCGCGCTGGACCGCATGCTCAGCATGACCCCGGCGTTCCATGCCGAGGACCTGGGCGCGGCCGACCTGGCCGAGACGATCTGCCGCGCGGCCGCGCGGACCTTCGCCTGCCCTGGGCGTCGATGTGGGAGGTCGAGGGCGAGCAGGCCAGGCTGGTGGCTGCCGCGCCCACCAGGGCCGGCGGCGCCACCTCCGTAGCCGTTGCCGCCGCGGCCGACCTGCCCGGCGACCTCGCGGCCAGGCGCCCGGTATTTCGGACCGAGGCGGCCGGCGCGCCCCTGCTCACCGGCACGCAGGGTGGCGCCGAGCGCGGGCTTGCGCTGACCGTGACCGACCCGCTGGCCCTGACCCACGCCCTGAACGAGGTCTTCCTGGCCGAGCGCCCCTCCGACGAGGCGTTCGCCACCGTCTGCTGCGCCCGGGTGCCCCCCGACCGGGCCAGCGCCACGTTCGTGGTCGCCGGCCACCCCATGCCCCTGCTGCTGAGAGAGGGCGTGGACCTGGTCGACCTGCCGTGCGGGCCGCCGCTCGGCCTGGGCGGGGACGGCGACTGGCAGGAGGTGACGGTCGCCCTGGGTCGCACATGGACGCTGCTGTTCTACACCGACGGCCTGGTCGAGGCCAGGAACCGGCCCGGCGGCCCTGACCGCTTCGGCGAGCAGGGGCTGATCGAGCGCCTCGCTGAGCTGCCGACTCCGGCCGGGCTGGACGGCGCCGGCCTCGACACCGTCCTCGCCCACGTCCAGGAGCTGTCCGGGGAACGCTTCGCCGACGACGTGGCCGTGGTCCTCATCCGCCACCAGCCCGACCCCGCCTGAGCCCGCCCGACCCCGCCTGGGCCTGTCTGAGCCGGGTTGGGCCGGCTGAGCCTGGCTGGGTCTGTCCGAGCCGCTGCAGACCGGATATCTCGGCTACCTGACCGCCTCTCCAGACGCGGCTGGGCCCGGCTGGCGGCCTGACCGCCTGGACCCGCTGCCCTCGCGCCGTGCTCGCGCCACGCCGCGAGGGCGGCACCGGCCGGGGCGCGAGACGCGCCGGTGCGGGGCGCGAGACGCGCCGGTGCGGGGCGTGGCGCTGCTGCCGGGTCACCTGGGCAGCAGCGCGGCCGTGACGGTCGCGCCCGGCTCGACCGTGGCGCCCGGGCCGAGGACGCTGCCGGTGACCGTGGCGCCCGTCCCGACGACGGCGCCAGGGCCGACCACGACGCGGGTGATCACAGCGCCGTGCTCGATCCGGCTGCCCCTGTCCAGCACGCCCGGCCCGGCGACCACGGCGCCGGGGGCGAGCACGCTCCCGTCCACGACCAGCACCGGGCCCCGGTCGCGGCCGGCCGGGAGGAGGCGGCCGGGCGGCAGCCGGTAGGGCCAGCAGCCGGCGAGCAGGCGGGCCGAGACGCCGAGGAGCCGCCCGAGGGTGCCCGCGTCAGCCCAGGGATGGCGGAGCGGCCACCCCTGGGCCTGGCCGCGCTGGCAGAGCGGTTCGAGCACCGACTCGGCCAGCGTGGAGCGCCCAGGGGGGACGGCGTCGAGCGCGGCCGCGCGCACGGCGTACACCCCGGCAGACGCCCAGCCCCCGGCCGGGTCGGGCACGATCCGGCCGGTGGCGTCCAAGCGGAACGGCAGCGGGTCGTCCCGGGCCGGGACCAGGCCGGCGGCGAGCTGAGCCCCCGACCGCTCGAGCAGGGCGGCCAGCTCGGCCATGTCGGCGGGATGGGCCACGACATCGGCGCAGGTGACGAGCACGATCCCCCGGCCTAGGAGCCCGAGCCGACGGGCGTTGCCGAGCCCGCCGCCGGTGCCCAGCAGCTCCGGCTCGCGCACCACCTGGCAGCCGGCCGGATCGCCTGCAGCGCGCCAGGCCCTGCTCCCGCTGCCTGCAGCGCGCCAGGCCGACTCGCCTGCAGCGCGCCAGGCCCGGCCGTCCAAGTGGGCGGCGAGCAGGTCGGCGCCGTGGTGGGCGTTGACCACGACCCGGCCGGCACCCGCGACCAGCAGCGCCTCGCACGCGAGATCGACGAGTGGCCGCCCGGCAGGGGCAAGCAGCGGCTTGGGCACGCGCCGGGTCAGCGGGGCCAGGCGGCTGCCCGCCCCGGCGGCAAGGCAGAACCCGACGACCTCGGTCCCGGGCCGCGCAGCCGGGCCGGCGCCCATCCGGCTACCGCCGGGGGTCGCCGGCCGGGCCGGCGACGAACCACTCCTCGGGCACGAGGTAGCGGGGGCCGCCAGGGGTCTCCTCGACCAGGACGTCGGGGGGCAGGGCGGCGAGCCCGAGCAGGCCGAGGACTCCGTCGTGGGCGGCCTGGGCCAGCGCGACCGTTCCGGCCGGGCCGCCCGCGACGTAGCCGGCCCCGGCGCGCAGACCCATCACGCCCGAGACCCGCTCCGCCCACGCGGCACCCACCTCCTCCTGGAGCGTGCCCAGGTCCTCGGCCGGGACCTCGAACCAGTCCGGCCGGGCGCCGAAGGCGTCCTGGAACCCCTCGGCAGCGAGCTTGACGAGCACGCTGATGCGGCGGAGCGCCGGTGACGCCGGCGGTTCGGTCTGCATGCCTCTCCTCGTCGGTCGGGCCGAGGGCCGACCCGGCGGCTCGGGCCTCGCCTCCGCGCAAGTGCTCTGACTACCTCCTGGGCCGGTTCCCCAGTGACGGGTGCAAGGGGAGTCGGCCTGTAAGCCGGCAAGTTTCCAGCATCCCGCCACGCTGTGCGGGTCGGGCACGAGTGGGCAAGGGAGGCCGGTCGTCATCGGGTGGCATCGGCTCCTGCCGGCAGCGGGGACAGTGGACAGGACCGCAGGAGCCTACCCGTCACATACTAGCCGGCGTCGCTGAACAGGCTGAGCTGCTTGGGTCGCGCCCCCGCGCTGACCTGGGCCTCAGGGGGGAGCCCCGGGCCGCTCCCCGCCGGTCGCGGGGCGGTGGCCACCGGCCTGAGGTGCCCGGCGCTGGTCTTGGAGCCGGTGGTAGGGGGTGCGCAGGCCGTCGCGCAGCAGCGGGCCGAGCAGGCGCCTGGCGCGCAGCAGCAGCACGGCGGCCCCCACCAGGTACGCCAGGGCCACCACGAGCAGCTCGGTGCTGCCAGGGACCAGCGCGGCGAGCCCGAACTGGACCAGGAACAGCCCCGACAGGGCCGCGGCCTCCCGGACGCTGATCTCCAGGTTCACCAGGACCGCGACCGCGAACAGGCTCTGCGCGGCGGTGAGCAGCAGCTCCTCGCGCTGCGCGGGCCCGACGGGCAGGCCGGTGGCAGTTCCGGAGGCGACCGTGAAGACCAGCGGCAGGGTGCCGACCAGCAGCGTCCACTGGTTCACCTTGGAGGAGACCAGCGTGCTCAGGCCGCTGGTGGTGTTCAGATGCCAGGCGTACAGCCCGGCGAGCAGGGCGAGCCCGAGGTAGGCGCCCGGCAGCGCGGCCCCCAGGGCCAGCCCGACGTTGAGGCGCTGGCGACCAGAGCGCAGGCAGGCGTCGCAGACTCCGACCTCGGCCAGGTGCACCTGCGAGGAGGCCGGCGGCGTCCGGGGCGTGTCCATGCCGGTCACCCTCGAGCCGGCGTGGACGCCGCTCCCGCTTGACGCTCGAGCATCCCGGTGAGCGTGGCAAGGTGGTAGGCGCCCCGCCAGCTGCCGGCCGCCCGGCCGCCGGCGGTGGTGGCCGGGCTACCGGCGCCGGTCGTCCCGCTCGACGTGGATGCCCGGGGTCGGCCCGGTCGCGGGCTCGTCGTCGTCCTCCTCGCCGGCAAGCTCCTCCTCCGGCGTGATGTCGGCATCCTCAAGCACCTCATACGGATGGCGCGCCGACACCAGCCCGACCGCGCCGTCGGTCTGCTCGACCGCGTCGCGTTCGGCCGCGGCCGCCTCCTCCACCGTCAGCTCGGCCAGCGGGTCGGCCGCCAGCCGCTCGTCGGGGATCGGCCGGCCGCTGCGGACCGACCGGCCGTAGCTGCCGGCGGCAAGCCGCGCCTCGGCCCGCTCCAGCGACGCCCACCGCGCACGCAGGAGCTCGTCGACGGCCGTGCCGGTCTGCCTGTCGTCACGCCGGTCGGCGTCGTCGACCTCGTCGCCCAGCTCCGCCGGGACCGGCCCGCCGGACCCGGCCGCCAGCAGCCGCTCGAGCCGGGCTCGCTCGCCGGCGAGCAGCGCCCGTGCGTGCGCCTGCTCCATCCTCGCCTCCTCGGGAGTCCGGGTGAGACGCTCATCTTGGGGGATGTCGGCGACCACCGCCAACGGGATGCCGCTGCTGCCGGGTCGATGGACCGGGCGTCCGCGGGACCGGTGCTCGGTACCGCCCTACCAGCCAAGGATGCTGAGATCCCGATGAAGGGTTACCCTGCTGCCCTGCGTTGACCGATGCGTCGGGAAAGGGCGAGATGGGCGCTGCGGAGGAACCGGCGGCGGCTTGGAGCCGTCGCGCCGTGCACGCCACCATCTCGAAGCTCTGGTCGTACCCGGGCAACGTCCTTCTGGTGGCGGCCGCCTATTACGCTGCAGCCAGGCTTGGCTTGCGGCTCGCGCTGATCGAACGGAACGTCACGCCGTTCTGGCCCCCCACGGGCATCGCCGTCGTGGCGTTCCTTGTCTTTGGCCGGGCGGTGTGGCCCGGCGTCGCGCTGGCAGCCTTCGCGGTCAACCTCCCCATCAGCACCAACGGCCTGGCTGCCGGCGCCACGGCCGCGGGCAACACGCTCGCCCCCCTTGTCGCGGCGACCCTGCTCGTCAAGGTCGGCTTCCGCCGGGAGATCGACCGGCTCCGGGACGCCATCGCCATCGTCCTCGGTGCCCTGCTGAGCATGCTGCTCAGCGCCTCAGTCGGGGCCGGGGTCCTGGTGGCGTCCGGAGCCCTGCCCGCCAGCAGGTTCCCGGCCTCCTGGGCGGTGTGGTGGACCGGCGACGCCATGGGCGTCCTCGTCGTGACCCCGTTCCTGCTCAGCCTGGGCCTGCGACGCCACCGATCGAACGCAACGCTCCGGGAGCGCGTCGAGGCGACCGTGCTCTTCTTCCTCATCGCGATGGTGTCCCTGGCGGCGATGGCTACCGATCTGCACGTGATGGTCCTCGTCATCCCGCTGCTCGGGTGGGCGGCCTGGCGGTTCCAGCAACGGGGAGCGGCGCCGGCGGCCCTGCTCGTCGTTGCCGTCGCCTCGTGGGCAGCCGGCAAGGGCGTCGGCCCGTTCCGAGCGGGAACGCTGCTCGAGAGGATGCTCACACTCCAGGCGTTCAACGCGACGGTTGCCTTCTGCTCGTTCTTCTTCGCCGCCGTGGTGACGGAGCGCATGCACGCCCACGAGGCGCTGGAGCGCGCCGCGGGCGAGCTGGAGGAGCGGGTGCGGCAGCGGACGTCCCAGCTCTCCGCCACCAACCAGCGACTGAACCGCGAGATCGCCGAGCGAGAGGAGACTGAGCGAGCGCTCCGGCAGCGCGAGGGACAGCTCGCCGAGGCCCAACAGGTCGCCCACATCGGGAGCTGGGAGTGGCTGATACCGCAGAACCGGGTGTCGTGGTCGGACGAGATGTACCGCATCCACGGGCACGCCCCGCAAGCGTTCCCCGTCACCTTCGAGACGGCCGTCGAGCATGTGACGACCCACGACGCCGCGCGCATCCGGTCGAATGTGGAGGCCGCGCTCCGGCGAGCTGGTGATCAGGACCTGCCCAACGTCGAGTACCGCATTACCCGCCCCGACGGTGCGGAGCGCGTGCTGCTCGGCAAGGCCAAGCTGCGCGTCGGCCCGAACCGGGAGCCTCGGCGGATGTTCGGCACCGTCCAGGACGTCACCGAGGGCAAGCAGGCCGAACGCGAGCACCGGATCGCAGAGACGCTGCAGCGCAGCCTCCTGCCCGACCGGCTCCCCGAGCTTCCCGGCATCCTGCTCGCGGCCCGTTACGTCCCGGCCGGCGGCGACATGCGGGTCGGCGGCGACTGGTACGACGTCGTGCAGCTGCCGGGTGGGCACGTGGGGCTCGCCATCGGTGACGTCGCCGGCCACGGGCTGCGGGCGGCCTCCACCATGGGGCAGGTGCGGATGGCGCTGCGCGCCTACGCGCTGGAGGAACCATCGCCGGCCAGGGTCGTGCGCCGACTCGACCAGCTCGTCAGCCGGCTGCTCGGCTCCGAGGTCGTGACGCTCGTCTACCTCGTAGTCGACCTGGACTCTGGGATGGTCCGGTTCGCCAACGCCGGCCATCCTCCCCCGCTCGTCGTCGAGGCAGGGGGCCACGTCCGCTACCTCGAGCACGGCCTCGCACCCCCGTTGGGCTGCGACCATCCCGAGCTCCCCGCCGAGGCCACCTTCCGGCTCACCCCGGGTTCGACCCTGCTACTGTTCACCGACGGACTGGTGGAGCGGCGTGGCGCGCCGATCTGTGCGGGACTCGATCGGTTGGCGAGGTTGGCGGCAGCCTGCGACGACGACGTCGACGCGCTGTGCGAGCAGCTGCTGCGCTGCATGGTCGGGGACGACGTCGCTGACGACATCGCGCTGCTTGCGCTGCGGCCGGTTCCGCTTGTCGGCAGCCGGCTGGTTGTTCGCCTGCCCGCGGAACCGCGCGTGCTCGCCCCGCTGCGCCAGACCCTGCGTCGTTGGCTCCGGGAGATCGATGCCGCGCCGGACGTCGCGGACGACCTGCTGCTCGCCTGCGGCGAGGCCTGCGCGAACGTGATCCAACATGCCTATGGCGCCAAGGAGGGTGGGTTGGAGATGGACTTGGCGGTACGCGATGGGACCGCGGAGGTGACGGTCCGAGACCACGGCAGCTGGAGACGTCCGTCGGGCGTGGACGGGGGGCATGGCCTGCCGCTGCTGCGAGCGCTCATGGATGCGGTCAAGGTGCAGAGCGGGCCGGACGGGACGGTCGTGCGGCTTGAGCGGCGGCTTTCGGGTGGGAGCCGCGCATGAGCGACCTGGCCTGGGTTGAGGAGGAGCAGCAGGGCAGGCTGTGCCTGGTCCGGGTCCACGGCGAGGTCGACCTGTCCAATGCGCAGGACGTCGCCGCGGCCATCGGCCGTGCAGTGGGGCAGGAGGCGCGCAGGCTGGTGGTGGACCTGACCGACACCACCTATCTCGACAGCGCCGGGGTGGCGCTCCTGCTCCGGCTGGCGACGCGGTTGCAGGCCCGGCGACGGCAGCTCCGGCTGGTGGTGCCCTTCAACTCCCCGGTTCGCAGGGTGGTTGAGTTCACAGGCCTGCCGAGGGTGATCCCCGTGGAGACCCGGCTGGAGGACGCCCTGGCCCACCGCGACGAGACCCTGCCCGACGATAGCAGGTAGGTGCCGTCGGAGCCCCTGGCGAGGGTCGCGGCCGGCTCGCGTGAACGGTACCTGCGGGGATCTTGGTACGACACTGCCCCGAACTCGGTCTGGTCTCAAGGCGCCACGGCGCGCGACACTGCAGCATCGCTGCCAACTTCTGTTGGCCGGATCAGGACCCTTCCCTGCCGGATCAGGGCAGCTCCGGGGGCACCCGGGGGTCGTGGTGGGCGAGGACGCGGCGCAGGAGGCGGTGGAACAGCTCGCGCTCGGTGGTGGTGAGGGGGGCGAACAGGGCGTCGTCGGCGCGGTCGACGCGGTGGTCGAGACGGCGGCGGGCGCGGCGGCCGGTGGAGGTGATGCTGACGGCGTGGCGGCGGCGGTCGCGGGGGTCGCGGACGCGGGTGACATAGCCGGCGTGCTCGAGGTCGTCGAGCACGGCGACCATGTCGCTGCCGTCGATGCGCAGGCGCTCGGCGATGTCCTTCTGGCAGGCGGGTCCGGAGTCGGCGAGGCAGCTCAGCACCGCGAGATGGGGCAGCCGGTGGTGCGGCAGCTCCAGGTCCTGGGCGGCGAGCTGCTCCACGAGCTCTCGCTTCGCCACGGTGGACAGCTTGCAGAGCAGGAAGTTGGACCGCTTCAGCAGATCCTCGGGCCAGACCCGGACGGCGTCTGCGCTCCGCTGCGCCGTCGCGCTCATGTTGTCGCACCCCTCTGGTATCTTGGTTGCTGGCAACCATTGGTAGATGTATATCAATGGCAAGATCCAAAGATCAGGATAACCCAAGAGACGAGGCAGCTGCATGGCCGTGGCAGATCTGCAGACACCCGCGGAGACGCGGAGCGTCCGAAACGACAACCTGATCCTGGCGCTGGTCTGCCTGGCGCAGTTCATGGTCATCCTCGACATCTCGGTCGTGAACGTCGCTCTGCCCTCGATTCGCCACGACTTGCACTTCAGCCAGTCGGGGCTGCAGTGGGTGGTCAATGCCTACGCACTGGCGTTCGCCGGCTTCCTGATGCTCGGCGGGCGCGCCGCCGACCTGCTCGGGCGCCGGCGGGTCTTCCTGGCAGGTATCGGGCTGTTCACGGCGGCCAGCCTGGCCGGTGGCCTGGCACCCAGCCAGGCGACGCTGATCGCCGCCCGCATCGGGCAGGGGCTCGGCGGTGCGATCCTGTCCCCGGCGACCCTCACGATCCTGACCACCACCTTCTCCGACCCGTCGCGCCGCGCCAAGGCGCTCGGGGCGTGGAGCGCCATGGCCGCCGCGGGTGGTGCGGCCGGCTCGCTGCTCGGCGGCATCCTCACCGACGTGGCCAGCTGGCGCTGGACCCTGTTCATCAACGTGCCCGTCGGCGTGGTCGCGATCATCGGCGCCCGCGCCCTGCTGCGCAGGGACGACAGCGTCGCGGCCGCTGCTGCCGGCAACGGGCGTGGCCGGCGCAGCCTCGACGCGCTCGGGGCGGTGCTGGTGACCGGCGGGCTGATGGCGCTGGTGTACGCGATCGTCGGGACCGACCAGCACGCCTGGACGTCGGATCGCACGCTCGGCACGCTGGCGGTCGCGGTCGTGCTGCTCGGCTGGTTCGTGTTCCACGAGGCGCGGGTCGCCACCTCGCCGCTGATGCCGCTGAGCCTGTTCCGGTCGCGCTCGGTCAGCGGCGCCAACGTGGTGATGCTGTGCATGGGCGGCGGCTTCTTCGCCATGTGGTTCTTCCTGTCGCTGTACATGCAGAACGTGCTCGGCTACTCGCCGCTGAAGGCCGGCCTGGCCTTCGTGCCGATGACGTTGTCGATCGCGGCGGCGGCACAGGTCGGCTCGCGGCTGCTGCCGCGCACGGGTGCGCGGCCGCTGCTGCTGATCGGGCCGCTGGTCTCGGCGGTCGCGCTGCTGTGGCTGTCGCGCATCACCGCCGACGGGACCTACCTGCGCAGCCTGCTCGGCCCCAGCGTGCTCGTCACGCTCGGCCTCGGCCTGGCGTTCACCCCGGTAGCCTTCGCCGCGACCGCCGGCGTGCCCCGCGAGCAGGCCGGCCTCGCCTCGGGGCTGCTCAACACCACCCGCCAGGTCGGCGGCGCGATCGGCCTTGCCGCCCTGGCCACCGTTGCCACCACCCGCAGCCACGCCATGCTCGCCTCGGCGACCCCGCCGGCCGCCCTCACCGCCGGCTACGCCAGGGCGCTCATGGCCGGCGCCGTCATCGTCGCGCTGGCCGCCGCCGCATCCTTCCTGCTGCCCGCGCCGAGCAGGACAGCAGCCGCGGCGACCGCCGGGCGCGAGCCGGAGGCCGAACCCCAGGACGCCGCCTGACAGGGGAGTTGGGGGATCGATGCAGGAGATCAGCCGAGCAGGCAGCAGACCGGGCGGCTTCAGCGCGCCATGGATCGGCGCAGCGCAACAGCGCCCTACCGGCTTGGGCTCGGCGGGTGGATCATGAGGGTATGCACGTTCGGTGGACGGCCGCGGCCCTGGCGCTCGGGGCGCTGCTGCTGGCCGGCCCGGCGGTGACCGGCGCGGGCGCAGAGGCATCCGCCGGCCGCCCGACCGTCCGCGCCCTGGAGCTGCACGGCGCCGTCGACCCGTTCATCGCCCGCTACCTGGAGCGCAGCATCACCGCGGCCAACAAGGCCGGGGACGCCGCCGTCCTGCTCACCATCGACACCCCCGGCGGCCTCGAATCCTCCATGCGCGCCATCGTCAAGGCGATCACCGGCTCCCGGGTGCCGGTGCTCTGCTGGACCGGGCCGGCCGGGGCCAGGGCCGCCTCCGCCGGGACGTTCGTGATGCTCGCCTGCCCGTCCAACGCGATGGCCCACGGCACCAACATCGGCGCCGCCCACCCGGTCGGCGTGAGCGGCGCGATCGAGCAGG